>NZ_JBQKKM010000020.1:0-83077 GCF_052116745.1 Niallia sp. Sow4_A1
ACTTTTTCATATTAGTTATTTATGGTTTTAAATATATTCAAGTGTAAAAACTAAGTCGTTCCATTGCGCTACAGACGGTCGATGCGCCGGGGAGGAAGCTGAGCCTCCTCGGCACGCGCCTGCGGGGTCTCAGCCTTTCCTCTATTTCCCGCAGGAGTCGACCGTCCTCCGCTCCATTTCACTTCATTTTTAAACCTTTTTCTAAAATACAAATACGAACGATGATGTAAACCAACCGCATAATTGTTCGTGTTTACTGTTAGCTGAAATGTTTATATCCCAGCCTCTTTGTATTTTCCTATGCATAACCATCCTTTATCTGGTAACACTACTTACGTACATAAATGGGTTAAAGAAGAAAGGAAAGGGGTATTAGTAAAAATCCCTTAATACATTTATTTGTGTACATAAATGATTATTAATTCTTTTAGGCGTTAATTTCGGGACTTTTTAATGCCTCTCTTGTTTGTACATTAACTTTCCATCTATCCATCTAATATGTACATCCTTTCGTTTACTTATAAAGAATTAATTAACATTTATTGGATACAATTAATAAGGACTAATGACTAGGAGGTAATTTTTTTGAGTGATAACAAAGAAATGGAGAAGAAAAACGGACAAGATCAGGAACGAGAAACGTTGACGACACGTCAAGGTCATCCAGTATTAGATAATCAAAATATCCGTACTATTGGTGATCGCGGACCAGCTACACTCGAGAATTACCACTTTATTGAGAAAATCTCCCATTTTGATCGTGAAGAGGTACCAGAGCGTGTGGTACATGCACGTGGGTCTGGAGCTTTTGGTTATTTTGAAACTTACGGAAAAGTTGGAAATGAGCCAGTAGAAAAGTATACTCGCGCAAAAGTATTTTCAGGCGCAGGGAAGAAAACACCATTAATGGTTCGCTTCTCTACAGTTGCAGGAGCTAAAGATTCACCTGAAACAGCACGCGATCCTCGTGGCTTTGCAGTAAAAATGTATACAGAAGATGGAAACTGGGACCTTGTTGGGAACAACCTTAAAATATTCTTTATTCGTGATGCTATGAAGTTCCCTGATATGATTCATGCATTCAAAGCAGATCCGGCTTCAAACGTTCCAAACCCACAGCGAATGTTTGATTTTGTTTCCCGTACGCCTGAGGCTACACATATGATAACCTTCCTATTCTCTCCTTGGGGAATTCCTGCTACATATCGTCACATGCAAGGATCTGGTGTAAACACTTATAAATGGGTTAATGAACAGGGTGAGGCAGTTTTAGTGAAATATCATTGGGAACCAAAACAAGGTATCCGAAATTTAACACAAGAAGAGGCCGAATCCATTCAAGCTAAGAACGTAGGTCATGCAACACAAGATTTATATGAATCAATTGAGCGCGGTGATTACCCAGAATGGGAGCTTTATGTGCAAATCATGGAGGATGATTATCATCCAGAACTCGACTTTGATCCTCTCGATGACACAAAGCTTTGGCCAGAGGATAAATTCCCATGGTTGCCAGTTGGTCGTATGGTCCTCGATCGTAATCCAGTCGATTTCCATGCTGAAATTGAGCAAGCTGCTTTTGGAACTGGAGTACTTGTAGATGGAATGGATTTTTCTGATGATAAAATGTTACAAGGGCGTACTTTCTCTTACTCTGATACACAACGCTATCGTGTTGGCGCAAATTATTTAAAAGTACCAGTAAATGCACCAAAAGCACCTGTCCGTACGAATCAACATCGTGGGCAAATGGATGTACGTGACCCGAAAGAGTCTGGTGAAAATCCACATATTAACTATGAGCCATCCATGCTCGGAGGTTTTAAAGAAGCAGGTAAAGAAAACCGTGTTCCTCATCAGCCAAAGTATAATGCAGCGGCAATGAGTGCTCCAATAGACAGACCTAATAACTATGGACAAGCCGGACACACATACAGAAGTTTTGAAGATTGGGAACGCGATGAATTAATAAAAAATCTATCTGAAGCACTGGCAATCTGCGATAAAAAAATTCAAGATGCGATGATTGAACACTTTACACAAGCAGATGAAGATTATGGTAATCGCGTGAAGGCAGGCATCGAATCAAAAATGAAAGAAATGAAAGAAATGGCTAAGGAAAATGTACCTGGACGTGAAGCAGGTATATCAAAATATGGTGAAGGTACAATAGATGCAAATCAAGCTACCAAAGATGCAGTAAAGAAAAGCCATGAGGCAGATCCTTATTAATGGAAATACGCGTAAGAAGAGATAAAAGAAGGAAGAGATTTCGCAATTAATATCAGGCTAATTTGTGACACATTTCGCATAAGATTTGTGTCCTTTTTTGATGTCTTAACAAAAAGTTAGAGCTAGTAACAAACCAATGGTTTCTACCATTACAGATATTAATGTAATCAAAAATTTAATGCTTAGCCTTCTTTTTCTCTAAACATCCTAATAATTGACATACCTTATGAAATATGATATTAAATTAATAGATTAGCACTCACGAACTTTAAGTGCTAATATTATTACATAAGAATGAAGAGAAAGGGTGTATAAAAATGATCGAAACAAAGGAATTTAAAGCAGAATCGAAACGATTATTAGAAATGATGATTAACTCCATCTATTCACAAAGGGAAGTATTCTTACGTGAGTTAATCTCAAATGCTAGTGATGCAATTGATAAAATCTACTATAAAGCTTTAACAGATGATACCATTAATTTTGAAAAAGATAATTATTTTATTAAAATAACAGCAGATAAAGAAAAACGGACATTAACTATTTCCGATACTGGAATTGGGATGACAAAGGAAGAGCTGGAATCGAATTTAGGTACAATCGCCAAAAGCGGCTCCCTTGCTTTCAAAAAGGAAAACGATTCGAAAGATGGCCATGACATAATTGGGCAGTTTGGGGTTGGATTCTATGCTGCATTCATGGTAGCAGATGAGGTAACAGTAATTACTAAATCATTAAATAGTGATACTGCATATAAATGGATTTCAAAAGGTGCAGATGGTTATACCATTGAAGAAACAGAGAAATCGGCAATCGGTACAGATATTATCCTGACAATTAAGGAAAATACCGAAGAAGATCAATACGATGAATATTTAGAAGAATATCGCTTAAAATCGATTATTAAAAAGTACTCAGACTTTATCCGTTATCCAATTAAAATGGAAGTGACTTCAAGTAAATTAAAAGAAGGCACAGAAAACGAATACGAGGAAGTTAGGGAAGAGCAAATTCTAAATAGCATGGTTCCTATTTGGAGAAAGAATAAAAATGAATTAACAGATGAAGATTATCAAAATTTCTATGAAGAAAAACGCTATGGCTATGACAAACCGTTAAAGCATATTCATGTTAGCGTAGATGGTGCAATTCGTTATAACGCGATCCTTTATATTCCAGAAAAAACTCCTTTTGATTATTATTCTAAAGAATATGAAAAAGGTTTGGAGCTTTATTCAAATGGCGTTTTAATTATGGAGAAATGCGGGGACTTACTGCCCGAATACTTTAGCTTTGTAAAAGGTATGGTCGATTCAGAAGATTTATCTCTTAATATTTCAAGAGAAATGCTGCAGCATGATCGCCAATTGAAGCGTATTGAAAAGAATTTAACAAAGAAAATTAAAAGTCAGCTTCTAAGCCTACTAAAAGATGAAAGAGAAAAATATGAATCTTTCTATGAATCATTTGGTAGACAAATAAAATTTGGTGTCTACAATGATTTCGGAATGAATAAAGAAATGCTACAAGATCTTCTACTTTTCTATTCTTCAAAAGAGAAAAAATTAGTATCATTAGATGAATATGTAGAAAGAATGCCAGAAGATCAAAAATTTATATATTATGCATCTGGAGATTCTATTGAACGTATTGATAAGCTTCCACAAACGGAATTAGTTAGCGATAAAGGATATGAAATTCTGTATTTAACAGATGATATTGATGAATTCGCCATTAAAATGATTGCTAATTATAAAGAAAAAGAATTCAAATCAGTATCTAGCGGTGATTTAGGTCTTAACCAGGAAGAAGAAAAAGAAGAAAAAGAAGCAACAGAGGAAAATAAAGCATTGTTTGATTATATGAAGGATATTCTTTCCGATAAAGTGAAAGGCGTAAAAGTATCAACTCGTTTAAAATCACATCCTGTTTGCTTAACTGCCGAAGGAGAAGTCTCCATTGAGATGGAAAAAGTCCTAAGTATGATGCCAGATAATCAAAATATCAAAGCAGATAAAGTTTTAGAAATTAACAAGAACCATGAAATTTTCCAAGCGTTAAGAGAGGCTTTTGAGAATGATAAAGATAAAGTGGCCCTTTATACAAACCTTCTTTATAACCAAGCATTACTAATTGAAGGTTTATCCATTGAGGATCCAGTAGAGTTCACAAACAATATTTGTAAACTAATGAAATAGACAACGAAAACCGCATTTTCAATTGGAAAGTGCGGTTTTTCTTCTTTATATCCTTCCCAATTTTTCCATTTATAAAAAACATCTTCTTCCTGTTAAATTATGTTTTACTATTTAAAACGAAACCGCTATACTTATAAAAAAACAATCAGAGATGGGGAACAATTATATGGCAGAATTAAAAGGAATAGAGATATTGACGATTGAAAAAAATTCCTTTGTCATGCACCCAACCCTAATATGGGATGAAAAACAAACATTATTAATAGATACAGGAATGCCTGGATATATGGAAGACATAAATTTAGTTATGGCTAAAGCAAATAAATCATTGGAAGATTTAACAGACATCTTGTTAACACACCAGGATATTGATCATATTGGAAGCTTACCAGAAATATTAACAGCATGCACACAGCATTTAACCATATATGCACATAAAGAGGATATCCCTTATATAGAAGGAAATCAACCTTTATTAAAAGCAAATCCTGCTAAATTTAATGAAGAGCAATGGGAAGCATTACCAGACTCATTAAAGTTTATTTATCTACACCCACCAAAGGCCCAAGTTACCAATTCACTAGAAGATGGTCAATTACTACCTATTAATGAAGGACTTGAGATAATTCACACACCTGGCCATACACCGGGGCATATAAGCTTATTCCATAAAAAATCAGGGACCTTGGTTGCTGGTGATGCATTAACTGCTGTAAACGGAAAGCTTCACCTACCTAATCCAGTACATACGCCGGATATGAACCTTGCCATTCAATCGATTGAAAAGTTTCTAACCTATCCAATTACAAAAATTGTGTGTTATCACGGTGGAATTGTATCTGATAATGTGATGGAACAATTACATGGTCTAGTAAAGTTAAAAACAATCTAAAAAAAGATGCCTTATCTAAAATATCTCTAAAACCATAAATAATAGAGAATGGTTCAGATAGGCATCTATTTCAAATGAAGATTTTTATAAAAAGAATTGAATCCCCCGAATTCCAAAATAGCCGCCGAATAAAAGCAATATTAGACCTGAGATCTTGCTGATAAAGGTAATTAGCTGTTCGGAGACAACCGTTCGAAAGAAACTCGATAAAACCGAAACAGTGAGATCCCAGATGGCAACACCAAATAACATACAACCTGTATACAATAATAAGGTGCTTGTACTTAAATTATGTATAGTAGTGGCTAATATAGATCCATATATTCCTAGCCAGAAGATAATCGACAGCGGATTCATTATACTCATAAGCAACCCAGTTATAAACGATCGAAACATAGAGTTAGTATCCTTACTGCTTCTTGAGATTGTACTTGTTTTTGTCATGACTCCTTCTATACCTGTGTAAATGAGGACAAAAGCACCAAATAGCCACAGAAAGGTTTGTACAATAGGGATATTAGCTAATTTTGCTACTCCAAAATATACGAGAATGATGAAGAAAACGTCACCCAATAGAGAACCTAGTGATAGAACCCAAGCATGACGAAAACCATATCTAAGACCTCTGTTTATAACTGCAGCATTCACAGGCCCAATCGGTGCTGCCAATGATAAACCTAAGGCAATATAATATAAAATACTATCCATTAACGATCCTCCTAATATAAACGTCTATATTAAACGTATTCAAAAAAGGAAGCCTGTACCACTTATTCAGGAAATTTTTTTACATGAGCAATTAAGGTTTCCATCGGTTTGAATCAACAATATTAAATTGTGGGGTTAATCCCTTGATTTCAAAGTATTCTTTAAAAAATAGACGAATAATGATATAATAGTTAAATAATAGAAAATACTGAAAACACCCATTTGCCTATAATTATTCTTTAGTAGGAGACTTAACGATGAATAGTATGAAAGATAACGATACACCATCTAATGATTTTTTTCGTTTGCTGGTGGAGCATGTAAACGACTGGATTTGGCAAATTAATGAACAATGGGAATTTACATATTCCAATTCCATCGTAGAAGAGACATTGGGATATTCCGCTAATGAATTACTTGGAAAATCGATGTTTTCTTTCATTAAAATAAATGAAGTAGAATCAGTTCAAGCAATTGTCTTGAGCGCTATGGAGAATAATAGTTCCTTACAAAATCTAGATTTCACGATGATTCACCGCAATGGGCATGAAGTATTTATCGAGACAAATGCGAATCCCATAATAGATAATCAAAATAATACTATCGGATATAGAGGCATAAATCGAGATATCACCTTATGGAAGAAAAATCAAGATCGTCAACAACAATTGCTAGATATTATCGAAGCTTCTCCAGACTTAATTGCAACAGCGGATAGCTTTGGAAATACCACCTATTTAAATCCTTCTGCTAGAGCTTTTCTTGGCATTCCTGAGGGAATAGAAGAATTACATTCCGTTAACGCACAGTTATGGACAAATAAAATTGTTGACATAAACGAAAACGAGCTTTCTGCTGAGAAAAGTATTTGGAGGGGAGAAAACACTCTTTCTAACTCTATGGGGAAAGAAATTCCTGTTTCGCAAATAATTGTGACCCACAAGGCTAACAATCAAAATATTCATTTCCTTTCAACGATTGCAAGAGATATTTCGGAAAGAAAGGCATATGAAAAGATTATAAAAAGACAAGCTTTATATGATACACTGACAGAACTACCGAATCGACGGCATCTATATAAAACCATTTCAAGATTAATGGATAGTAAGGATAAGGAGAAAACTTTTGCTTTGCTATTCATAGATATTGACGATTTTAAACAAATTAACGATACACTAGGTCATAAATATGGTGATCGAGCACTAAAGCTTATTGCTGCAAGGATGAAAGGTTCTGTAAGGGAGAATGATTTTCTATGCCGTTTAGGTGGAGATGAATTTATTCTCCTAGTAGAAGGTATGAACACAAAACAAGAAGTCGAGGATTATGCAAAAAGATTGATTTCGATTTTTAACCATCCACTCAGAATGGATAATAAGCTACATTCTATTACTTGTAGTATCGGCATAAGCATCTATCCTGATCATGGGAAAGATATAGAAACATTAATGCAAAACGCTGACAAAATTATGTATCATATGAAAAAACAAGGGAAAAATGGCTTTCAAATAACACAAACTAATGGAGGATGATTCAATAGCACATGCTAATGAATCGTTTTTTATGTTTAGGTATATATTACTAACTGCTCAGCAGCTCCACTTAATAATTTTCTGATTCCCTGTGCTAAACCTATTATTTTAAAGGATACTTGCTACTATTTTCATATAATAAAAGTTGCAAAATTGTCCCAACTTGTCTAACTATTGAAGGATTTTGTAGAATATGATCGAAAAATAATCAAAAAGAATGTATAATAGGTACTTAGGAAAGTAGATTCTGAAAGAGGGAGGATCATTAAAATGGAATGGACCCTAGCCATTTTGTTTATTGCAGCAGCCATTTTGCTCATTACTTCCGTTATTAAAGCAAAACAAACGTCAAAATCAGAGCAACGTGAAATAGATGTAATTCACCTTTCTGTGATGGAAGAAATAGCACAGTTGCAAAAACAAATTCGTCATCTTGAGCTGGACATAGAAATAATGGAAAAAGAATCTGGCGTTCAACTTGCTTCTAAGGACCGTACGGTTTTAAGAGAAGTACTTGACTTGCATAGACGTAAGTATTCAGTTGAAAGTATTGCAGCTCAAAAGAAGCTTACTCAAACTGAAGTAGAAGAGATGTTAGCTCCTTACTTACTTGGAAAAGAAGAAAGGAGAAGTGTTTTACAATGAAACCAACGATAATCACAAGTTTCGCAGCAGGACTACTTTTAGCAACATCTGTTAGTGGAATTGTCTATTTCTCTACAAAAGATGATTCTGTAAAGGCAGAAGAAAACAAAGTGGAAAAGGTAGACAAAGTGACGGAAGATGTAGCAAATACACCGACTGTAGAAGAAATGAAAGAAATTTTAACAAGCAGCGGATATGTTGTTCAAACTTCAGAAGAAGCGAAACAAAAGGAAGAAGAGCAAAAACAAGCATCTGAATCCAATACTTCTGAAGAAAAGAAAGAGGACAAAGAAGAAGAGCAAGAAGAGGAAGTGAAGACAGTCACTGTTACTGTTTCAAGCGGTATGACTAGCTATGATGTAGGAAGCATTTTACATGATGAAAAAATCATTAAAGAAACTGCCTTGGAATTCTCACAAAAAGTAGATAAAAAAGGCGTTGCAGAATACTTAAAGCTTGGTTCATTCAAAATAAAAAGCGATATGTCAACAGATGAAATCATTTCCAAAATTTTCAAGAAACAAAGCTAATATATAAAGGGTTGTTCAAAAAGGGTACTCTCTTTTGGACAATCCTTTTTTATGTAATAAATGGTTCAAATTATTCTGTTTCTATAGATTGATTCCCCAAACCTTGTTTTTTATGCCTCATAGACTAAAGAGAAGGGAGAATCAAAAAAATGCAAAAGAAAAAAAGGAATAAAAATCCGATAAGAATCTGTCTGCCAGGTGGTTATCGCTATTGTGGACCGGGTTGCAGCGGTCCTGGTGCGCCAATTAATTATGTAGATTCCTGTTGCCAAAGACATGATCAATGTGTTGACACATACGGTTCCTGTCGATATTGTGATGAAAGATTACTGCACTGTGTCCAATCAAGATTAAGAGAACATAGTCAAGAAGGCAAAACAGCCAGATTAATTTCTGATTTTATGCGATTTCGACTAGAAATTAACGGGGGCTGGAGAAGGAATCGATAATATCTTCTTATTTACGATAATATACTGAAAATAAACGATCACAGTATAAAGGAGTAAGGAAATAAACTAATCCCATCTTCTAGAAGAAAAAATGAATGGAAAGACAATCGGATATAAATAAATTCCATCATTATTGTCTTTTTGGTGGTTTACTTGTCGTTTCCAGTTTGTATGAAACAAGAAAAAAATCCTGTTCTACAAAAACAATATCTCTACATGATCCCTGCATGAAACAAACAAAAAAAAGTCATCTTACTTTCCGAAGGCTCGTTAGTAAGATGAGTCTTTTTTAATGTTTCCATAATACATCTGTTATTTTACTATCAAATAGATTTGTATCTATATTACATGTTTCATCATCAATGCCATATTGCCAGCCATATGCAAGAGAACCTTCTGGAGCATCCACTTTAAATTCTGGTGCATCTTGTTCAGTAGTAATTCCAATGTTTGGAGAAGCAGACCATAGATACGTATTTTCCTTTATTTCTCCCTTATTTTCAACAGCCTCATTAAAAGCATTTGTAAGTGCCTCTCCTGAATCAAAGATACCGTAGATTGCAGGTTCGTAAGAGGAATTGCTTACTTCGTCATACCACCCCTCAATAAAGGCTGCATCGACTGGATAGTTTGGCTCTATGTCAGCAAAAATCGCAACACCATCAGGAGTACTTAGGTCATTAGCTAATGCAATCGCTTTTTTCGCTTCACTAACACCATTATCATAGCCAGTTGCATCAGTGAATCCGTTATAGATTAGAAGGATATCTGCCTCATTGGAGTGAATTAAATCAATTTGTTCCCCTGTTAGACCGTGTGAAACCCCATCATTTGTACCTAAATAGCGTGCAACAATTTTTGGGGTTCCAAAGTTATCTCTCACACAAGCATAGAAATCCTCCGTTGTTTCACTAGCGGAATCAATTCCCCATAAATAGGAAGTCTCCTCATTATTATCCGTATCTCCGTTATTATCGTTGCTATTTTCCTCATTATTGCTATCGTCACTATCATTTGAATTTTCATTATCATTATTTGTGTTTTCTTGTTTTCCATTTGTATTAAGCTCATTTGTGACATTTACATCAACTGTTAAATCTAAGTCATTTAATATTTTATTTGCTAATTCCGCTTTATTATTAGAAAGAATATTGTTTGTAATCGAGTTAGTTGTTGTACCATTTACCTGCCCTTTTAACAGATTCTCTATGGCATTATTAATGGTAACAGATGCGTCATCTTCTGTTTTATTATCAATTGTATTTTCAATCGATGCATTTGTATCCTCTATATCATTCGTTACTTTATTATCAATCGTTGCTTTCGCTTCACTGCTTACAATATTTTGAATATTATTTGTTACAGATATATTAACATTTCCTTGGCCGCTTTCCGTTGTAGCAGTGCCTTGTGAATCAACCGAATTACTTGGTTCTTTGTCTGCTTCCACACTCTTTGTATGAAAAAGCAATACAGTTACAATGCCGGAAAATAGAATCAAGAAAGTAGCAGCTGCTATGAGAAGGTATTTCTTCCAATCCATTCTGTCACACCTTTCCTAATTTACTTACCATATAAAGTATGTAAACTAGGCTGTTTGGGTGTGGGCTATTTAGAAGTTATGCAATACCATCCATAGCAGATCAAGAGAGAATGGTTTATTTATTAAAATGAGGTTTTAGAATATCTTTTAATATAGTCGCACTTTGATGAAATTTTTCTTGCTCATCTTCAGCTAGTTCCAATTCAACGACTTCACGTATTCCTTCTCTATTTATTACTGCAGGTACACCTATATAGACATCCTTTTCTCCATATTGGCCATCTAAATAGGCAGATACGGTTAATACACTATTTTCATTACTTAAGATTGCCTTTGTAATTCGCACAAGTCCCATAGCAATCCCATAATAAGTAGCACCTTTCCCTTCAATAATTTTGTAGGCTGCGTCACGCACATTCACAAAAATTTCGTCTAAATCCTCCATTTTATATTCAGCCGCTCTTTTCATTAGCTTATAAACAGGAATACCGGCAACATCTGCTGAACTATAGGCTGGCAGTTCACTGTCGCCATGCTCTCCAATAATATAGGCATGGACACTAGTTGGAGCAACTTTAAAGTAATCTCCAAGTAGAAAACGGAACCGAGCAGTATCCAAAATTGTCCCAGAGCCAACAACTTGATTTTTCGGAAGTCCACTATATCGCCAAGTTGCATAGGTTAAAATGTCTACTGGATTTGTTGCAACTAAGAATATTCCATGAAAGCCACTTGCCATCACTTGATCGACAATCGATTTAAATATTTTTAAATTCTTTTCCACTAAATCAAGACGTGTTTCACCAGGTTTTTGATTAGCTCCAGCACATATAACAACTAGATCCATCTCCGTGCAATCCTTATACTCTCCATATTTAATACTTATTGGGTTAGGAGCAAAGACTTTGCCATGATTCAAATCCATTACATCTCCAAATGCTTTATCTTTATTAAGATCAATTAACAATAATTCATCCACAATCCCTTGATTCATTAACGCAAATGCGTAACTAGATCCTACAAAACCTGTGCCAATTAAGGCTACACGGCTAACTTTATTACTAAGCATCCTTCATTCTCCTTTTGAACATATTTTAACTGTATCATTTGTTATTTTAACGGGAATTATGTATCCACATTAATGAGAGAGGGGGAAGGCAAATATTATCTGAACGAAAAAAAAGAAGCCACTTTAAAGTAAGCTTCTCTGAAATTCCTTAGCGTTTTCTTTTTTTAGAGTCTGCTGCAACGGCTGCTTTTTTTACAATCTTTTCAAATTCTACATTTGCTTGAAATACATCCTCTTTTAATTGAATAACCGATAGTATTTTTCCTTTGCGTCCTTTAATTTTTATTTCTTGTTCAACATTTGGGATTTCTTGCCGGAGTTGAGTTAATACATTTGTGCTATTATCAAAAAAGTGAACAGTTACCAAGTTATTTCACTCCTTTATTCGAATTTTTCTCATAATAAAATAAATATGATTTATGAAATAAATTAGAACAAAAACAATATTGTCTTATGGGACAAATTTGCTCCTAGAGGAAAAAGATTACGGACCAACTTCACTTGTTTTCGCTTATAATGAAAGAAGACTATATAAAGGTGAGGGACCCACACATGAAAATTTCCTTTCAAAAAACAGGAGATCCAACAGACCAACTGATTACCAGTTTAAACAAATGGGAGAATGATCCAAAGCTAATCCCATTAATCCATCCTTGTCGGAATAAAGAGGATGTAGAAAGCTATGTACGGATAACAAAAGAAGAAATCAATAAACGGTTAACAACATACCATATGTATGAAATATATCTAGACAATATACTGGTAGGGGAAATGAATTATACAGTTGACCCAGTCCATTTGTATAAAAAAGAAAGAGGGACTGCATGGATTGCTATTACAATAGGGGAAGAAATCGCTAGAGGGAGAGGAATAGGCTCCACTTCGCTTAGATATTTAGAAGAACAGATTAAAAAGCAGGGTCTAAAAAGAATAGAATTAGGGGTATTCGAATTTAATAAAAGTGCTCAAAAATTATACAGCAAACTTGGCTACCAAGAAATCGGGAAAAACAAACAATTTACCTACTATCAAGATAGAATGTGGGACGATATCCGCATGGAAAAATACGTATAAAAAAAATAGGGAATGTAATGCAAAAAGCTAACATTCCCTATTTTTTAATATTGACGATACACGTAAGGATCATCGGGCTCATTTATTGTTTTCCAATCTGTAACTTTAAGAATCGGAATGGTTTTCTTAAATGGTTGATAGTAAATGGTTTCAAGCTTTCCAGTTACCTGTAGCCACTGGTCATTGTCTTTTTTCATATCATCTGGAATATCCAGAAGCATGCCAAATACGCCAGCATCTGCAATGCAATGTATGATGCCAAATCGCAGCAAGAACAGCTGATTATTCATTAAATCTTCTTCCTTATACGAAAAACCAGTAATGGTAATTTCCCGATCCATAAATTGTCCTGGATAATTATAAATCGTTTCTAAATCATTTAAAAAATTATCTTCTCCCAAAGTAATTTCTTTTAGATTCTTTAATTTATCCAAACCCTTATCCATTACTTCTGCATAACCTTCTTTTCCATAATAACTGCTTGTATTAGGCTGCAAGAATTGATGCTGGCTATACTCATCTCCTTCATCATATGCAGGGAAATACAAACCTTTTTTTTCTACAATATTGGAGTCAAGGGTTGCTACTGGAAGCATTAACCCCGTTAGTATTGGCAGCATTAATGCTACAATTGTTAATCCACGTTTCCAAAAGCTATTTTCTTCATGGGAATGATCGTGTCCACAATGTTCACAAGAATCATGATCATGGTTATTTTTATCCTTTTTCATATAGTTATAGACACATATAATTGTAAAGAGTACAAATATATAAATGGCCGATTCTGATATATATGAATATTTCATATTAATATATTTTGAGATATCGCCAGTAGCATGTAAATGCAAAAATAAATAAGTAAAGCCGATTAACACAAATATACGAAGCATTTTTTTTCACCTCTTTATAGAAAAATGGTTACGAGAAACACGATGATGGTAATAAGACTTGTCAGTAAGATAACAAACTTAGCTTTAAACGTACTTAAGAGCATCAATGTATTCTTAATATCTAACATTGGACCAAATACTAGGAATGCAAGAATTGATCCTACTGAGAAGCTGTTTCTAAAGCTCGCTGCCACAAATGCATCTGCTTGGGAACAAAGACTTAGGATATAGCCGAGTCCCATCATAACTAGATGAGAGGATGCCTGCCCATGTCCTATTGATACAAGGGTAGATGTTTTCACAAATGTTTGTACAGCGGCAGCAATGAACGAACCAATCACTAAATATTTTCCTACAGAGAAAAATTCGTCTATAGAATGTTTAAACATTGCTTCGATTCGTCCTTTAAACGAATGATAGTGCATATGTTCTGGCACATGATTTTTTAAGGGCGACTGTTTCACTGTTTTTTGCAAAGCAAGTCCAACTAGAATCGAACAAATAAGCGCAGCAACCGACCGAAGAATCACCATTCTCCAGCTGTTTCCAAATGCAACATAGGTGGAAAAAATAACTACCGGGTTAATAATCGGGCCAGTGAGCATAAAAGCAATACTTGCTGGCAGTGGTACACCTTTTAAGATTAGCCTTCTTGTAATTGGTATTATTCCACATTCACATGCGGGAATAATGCTTCCAACTAATGAAGCAAATAAAATCGCAAGAATTGGATTCTTCGGCATGATTTTCGCAATAAATTCTTCTGAAACAAAGATTTGTATGATTCCAGAAATAAGAACACCAATTAATATAAAGGGTAGTGCCTCAATAATGATACTTATAAAGATCGTATTTAATTGTAATAGTGTTTCCACATTCATTTTTAAAAGAACACCTACTTTTTCGTTAGATTACATGAATTCATTATTATAAGGAACAATGATTAAAATCAGATGAAAACAAAAAATACCCATATCGCCGATTTTTAATTAGTTATTGCAAACGAATTCATAAACCCTTACATTAATAGTGATAGGATGAACGCCACAGAAGAGAAGGTGAACAAAACTGAAGACAAAGTATTTGCTCTATTTCCTTGTACTATTCCAGATGTTAATCATGGCTGCATGTAGTGCTCAGAAACCAAAAGAAGCAGGTGATCTTAACCAGAGTGAAACAAATCAAGAACAAAAAAATATCGATTTTCCTTCTGACTATTTAACGGATATAGTGGAAACAGCAAAAAAAGGAATGACAGATACAAGTCCCTTTAACGTATTTTCCAATACGATAGAACAGGTAGAAATGCAATGGGAAGAGCCAGTTAGAACAGACCATGTAGGGAATGGCTTTTACGCTACCTATGATAAAAAGAATACCGTGTTTGGTTTTACTGCAAAAGGAGAGATTTATGATATTCGTTCCTATAAAAAGCAATTACAGGTATTCTCCTTGTCTGATTTAAAAGAAGTAATAGGAGAACCAGCAGAAATAAGAACAGGTGAAGGGGAAAAAATAATTGTTTATAACCTTTCAAAGGAGATTCAGCTTAAATTTATCATCCTGAATGAAACAGATAAAGTGGACCATCTATCTGTTTATAATGAAGAGAGAGGGGAGCAAGCTGGCTATGTATTAGATTTAAAGGGAAACTCTGATCAGCTAACAAACAAGCAATGGCAAGCGATGCAAACTTGGAGGAGTGATATCGTGAACTTTAAAGAAAATCAGCCTAATTTATACATAAATGGACGAAATGAAAAGAAGATTTCTTTAACCTTTGATGATGGTCCTGATGAAATCATGACACCAAAAATAATTGAAATATTACAAAACCATCATGTGAAAGGAAATTTTTTCTTTATTGGCAGTGAAGCAGAAAAGTACCCACAAGTTGTTAAAAATGCCTATGAAAACGGTAATTTAGTATTAAGTCATAGCTATCATCATGTTGATTTGACTACTTTAAGCAATGCTGAACAAGCAAATGAAATAAACAATGCAGGGCTTGCTATTCAAACAATTATTGGGAAAGAGCCGGCGATGATTAGACCACCATATGGGGAAACAAATGAAACCTTAATAGAAAATGCCAAAGATAAAGGCTACTCTGTGATAATTTGGTCAATCGATACACTTGATTGGTCACAAAAGGATCCTGAAAATATTATCAAAAATGTCACAGATAATTTGCGAAACGGCGATATTATTTTAATGCATTCAGATTCAGAAAAAACAGAAACAGCAAAGGCATTACCTACAATCATTAAAGCCGTTCAAAAAAAAGGATTTGAAATTGTTGGCTTGGATGAATTGTTGGGGGTAGAGGCATATCAGTAATTAGAAATTATGTTAGTGGTAAAGGAAAGATGAAACTTTAAAACGAATGATTAATATAGTTTCTATTAATCATTCGTTTTAATAAAAGCAAACTCTGACACTTTCAATCATATAGAAGGGGACAGTATGATTACTGAAATCCTAAATGTAATAACAGAAGAGAGGCTAACGAAATGAAAGAAAAAGAAAGGCTTGCATTTATAAAAAGATATTTTCCCCATTTCGTGATTAAAGAAGTAAAAGTAAATAATAGGGGGTGGGACAACGATCTAGTTATTATTAATAATAACTTAGTCTTTAGATTTCCTAAATCGGAAGAAGTGGCAGCAAAAGTAAAAACAGAAGGCGAAATTTTAACAGCAGTAAAAGCGAGAAATCCACTGTTGGTAATACCTGAATTTGAGTATATGCATGAAGATGACAAAGTTAAAGGTGTAAAATATCCTCTGATTGAAGGGAAATCTTTATCTGAATATGCTCCTAATACCATTACTTGTCATTTTGAGAACGCCAGATTGGTTGGCGACTTTCTCACAAAATTACATAGTGTCGAAGTAGCACAATTAAACAGTAGTATGTTAACAAGCCTTCATAACCATTCTTATTGGGAGTCTTTCTACAAGAAAGTAGAACGACAAGTATTTCCATTTTTAAAGTACAAACAGCAAGAACAGATTGCCCATTTATTTGAGCGCTTTCTAGAAAGCTATGAAGACATACCCGCTAAGAAAGTTATCATTCATGGAGACTTAACGACCTCAAACATTATTTATAATGAACAGAAGGGGAGGATTAGTGGCATTATTGATTTTACAGATGCACAAATTGGAGACCCTGCTTTTGACTTTGCGGGTATCTATTGGGCATACGGTCCAGACTTCACGAAGAATGTATTATCCTGCTATCAATCTTCCGAAAAAACAGAAGCCATATTTAAAAGAGTAAGTAATTTTTACGGGCTACAGCCAGTATTTCATGAATTACTTTATGCACTGGAGAATCAGTATAATATAAATTGGGAAACTGCATTAGAGCGGTTTAATTGTCTCTATGAGTTTATTAATGCTAGATGAACTCCCTAAATTAGTAAAAATAAGATATAATAATGAAAAATGAAGAATATATGAATAACAAAAATGTTATTAACCATAGCATTTGATAGGAGGTTTACAAAAAATTGTGGAGATTAGTAAACGGTAAATTAATTCAAGAAACGGATCAATCTAGAGTCAAATTTAGAACAAACATTAGTAAAGAAATCATCGATACATTAAGCAAAATGGCTGAAGAAAATGATACGCACATAAATTATTTATTTGAAAACGGTCTAAGAAATTTACTAGCAAATAATATGATTCAATTCTCAAAAGAATCCAGACCAAAGGATCGAGTTCAATATAAAACAACTTACGATAAACAATTATTGGAGAATGCGAAACAATTTGCAAAATCAAATCATTTGTATTTGAACGATATTTTAGAATACAGCACGAAATTTATCGATTTAAATGATATTAAAGATAAACAGTATAAGAATAGAGTAGAGAGAATGTAGTCTTACTATATTCTTATATTTATTACAACGCCCCGAACATAATATATATTATACACAGCAATTCAAATATTAATAAATCTCATCTCAAAATAAAGTATACTTTAGATAGTGAGACAAAATAAAAAAATTATCGTTTATTTCGAACATTTAATCATTCAATATGCATCCAATACTACTCAGCTATTTTATTGTAGATAATAATATTATTATACATTTACTAAAACCATTTATCTATTAGTTGTTTAAATATTTAATATAAACAATTCTTAGCTTGCTATTTAAAATCAGCAATCATTCCATTTTCGCAATACTATATATAAATTTGGCTTATAGATGCTCAGCGGAACCATTTCTATACATCTCTTCTCTCGTCAAGTTTACATAATATTAGCATTTAACCTTTGCATATAAAAAAACAGAGAACAGATTTAGTTTCTGTTCTCTGGGTATCTCCATCAACAATCGCTTAGTTAAAGCGTCTTTTTTTCTGCGATTAATTTATGATAAAAAGTTGCATTAGACGTATAGATATACGGAGTTAACCATAAGAAACCGATTCCTAGAGACAATAGACATAAGAAGCCCCATCCAATAAAGCTTAAGTTTAACAGGAAGAACTTCCATTTGTAACCAACCATTCTTCTTCTGCTTTCTGTAATTGCTTCAAAAATGGATAGCTCTGGATGATCTTTTAAAATCATAAATGTCTGTGAATATGCTAGCCCTTTGATAATTCCCGGAATTAATAATAATAAAGACCATAAGAATGTAAATATACCTATCATGATAGTCGTACCAATGGATTTTAGAGCTAACCTTGCATCCGTATATATCGTAAAAACCTGCGGAATTTCAGGACTTTTCTCTCTAACGATATCGAGATAAAACCAACTAATTGCTATAGTTAATGGGATTAAAATAATACTAATAATGGCATTTAATATGGATGCTAATGGTGGTGTATAATCTTGATTAAACCAATTTAAAATGCCTCCACTAGCATAAACTTCAACAGAGAAATTTATTACCGTACTTAAAATGAAATATAGGAATGTAAGACCTACTACTTTTCCCCATTCCCCTTTTAATGATTGTCTTGCCTCATACTTAATTGCTGAAATTTTCAATGCATATCCCCCTTTATATATATGTAAAAAGACAGATGTACTTATTTGCTGTCTATTTTATTATAGTAATTATATTGGAATACGAAAATGTTTTTTTGACAAAATACCCCAATAATTAATTTTATATCTATTGATGCGCTGGCTTCTTCCCTCCTCTTTTTCTTTTGCACACACTTTTTCCATAAACTTCTATGTATGGTCCTGCCACCTCTCCTCCTTCTTATATACTTCCTCTATTTAATACGAACATTATAGAGAAAGGTTTCATTATTTTTACACCGTATTCAAGCAACTTGTTTTTAGTTAACTAACTAATTAGATGTATCGCTATTGTTCATACCGTAATTTGTCACCATAAATGAACTATTCCTTTGGGATATAAGATTGCTTTAAGCTTTTTTCTTGTATATATACTGAAATAAAAAGATAATTAAAGAGAAAAATTATATATATTTTTTAGGAGGATCGTACGATGAACATACATATTAGCAAAGCTGCTTTAACTTGGTTTAAAGAAGAAGTAGGGTTAGATACGGGAAGTTATGTGCGCTTTTATCCAATGATTTACGGAAATAGTCCCGTTCAAGAAAACTTTTCACTTGGCTTTTCCATCGAGGCACCTGTTGATGCAATAGCAAGTAGTGAAGCAGAAGGAATTCATTTTTACGTAGAGGAAACAGATGTTTGGTACTTTAATGGGCACGACTTATATGTAGAATTTAATGAAGCAATGGATGAAGTGGAATATCAATATAAATTACCAAAAATAAAAGGTTGAAATATATATAACCGCCGATAAACTGGCGGTTATATGGAATTACATATTAGATGATACAATTTCGTTTTACTAGTTAATTTTTTTAAATTCTTCTATCAATCTATCATTTGTAATCTCGTCAGAATGATGTAAAGTGATATTTGCTCCTAGACTATTAAAAGCTGCTACTGCATTGTCGTATCCTCGTTCAATATGTTCAATCCCAGTAATCGTTGTTGTTCCTTCTGCGATAACACCTGCAAGAATAAGGCATATTCCTGCGCGGACATCGGAAGCATTAACTAATGCTCCATGTAAATTTGATTTCCCTTTAATATGTGCAACACCATTTGTTACCTCTATACTAGCTCCCATTTTGTTCAACTGATATACATGATTAAATCGGTTCGGATATATAGTTTCCCGAAGTATACTTTTTCCAGTCGCTTGTGTTAGCAATACGGTTAAAGGCTGCTGCAAATCCGTAGGAAATCCTGGAAACATAGCGGTTCTTACTCTTGTCGCTCTAATTCGACCATCTAAAAAGGATGTAATATTATTTTCTTTTATTTCAATGCCTACACCAATCTCTTTTAATTTCGTTATACAGGAAGTAAGATGTTCTGGAATAATATCTTTTACTGTAATCGTGCCTCCCGTAATCCCAGAAGAAATCAGAAATGCTCCTGCAATAAGGCGGTCAGGAATAACGCTGTAGGTACAGCCATTTAATTGCTTAACACCTTTAATTTTGATTGTATCTGTACCTGCACCGATGATTTTTGCACCCATTTGATTTAAAAATAACGCTGTATCTGTTACTTCAGGATCTCTTGCGGCATTTAATAGAATAGTTTCCCCTTCTGCTAATACGGCTGCTAGCATACTATTAATTGTCGCCCCTGATGTAATTGTATCAAAATAGATTGTTGCACCTTTTAACTTAGAAGCTTCTACTTCATAATAATCTTTATAAAAAGTGAATGATGCTCCTAGTTTTTCTAATGACTTTATATGCTGATCAATTGGTCTGCTTACAAAATCATCTCCGCCTGGATATCCTAGTGATACTTTTTTAAATTTAGCGAGTAATGCTCCAATAAAATAATAGGCTGTTCTGAATTTACCAGATTTTTCAGGTTCAATTATTGTATTATTTATTTTAGTCGGGTCAATATGGACGTCTCCTAAACTATCTCGATTCATTACACATCCAATTTCATCTCCAATTTGACGAAGCACTCCAAAATCTGCGATGTTTGGGATGTTTTTTAAAATTACGGGTTCACTAGCTAAGCATGCTGCCGCAAGAATTGCGAGTGAGCTATTTTTCGAACCAGGTACTGTTAAGGAACCTTCTAGCTTAGAAGGTCCTTCTATGTTTATCCATCTCATTATAAATCTCCTATTCCACTCATTCTAATCAATGTAAATCCGCAAAAATGATTTGCGCTTTTTTCTTTTTTATCTCTTGAATTGTTTTTTCTGGAGCACCTAGATCTGTGATAAGAATATCTATATCCTCCATTGGTATGGATTGCATAAACATTTCAAGCCCTATTTTTTCATGGGGTGCAAGGCATACTACTTTTTGGGCAACACTTGATACTGTTTGGGCAAATGCTGCGGCTTCAGGAGTCGACGTACTAATTCCTTTCGCATTAACTCCTCCTCCTGTTAAAAAACAAATATCTAAAGAGAATTTACGCATCATTTCCATAGCAAGACAATCTATCATACTACCAGAAGAAACCTCCCTTAATTTTCCTCCGATTAGATAAGCACTTATATTTTCTTGTGTTCTAATATGTTCTGCAATCTTTAAGGAATTTGTGACGATTGTATAAGGGATATCCTTTGGCAAATACTTTAGCATTCCATAATGAATACCTGCTCCTCCAAGAAAAACAGTATCATTTTTTTTAATAAAAGAAGCTGCTAATTTTGAAATAGCATTTTCATGTGGAGCCCCTACTCCATATCTGATTGATTCTTTCTGTGGCATTGTTCGTACTTTAGGGGTTGGTCCATGAAGAATAGCACCACCATATGTTTTTTGAAGCAAGCCTTGTTCTTCCATAATCGTTAAGTCTCTTCTTATCGAATCAAGAGACATCTCAAATTGAATTGCTAAATCTTTGGCTATTACTTTGCCATCTCTTTCTATAAGTTCTAAAATTCTTTTTCTTCTTTCCTCCGCTAACATACTCTTCCCTTTCACATTAAGATATAAATATAAATTTATATTATTCCGTTTTATTAAGCATTGTCAATTTTATTATTCATTTTTCTTCTTTTTTATTACGTATTGTTCATTTTTCCCGCACCAAGAACATATGTTCCTAACTTTATTTAACAATCATGTTTATGTATTGCTATATAAAAAAATTGCTGCATAAAAGCAGCAATTTCAATCTGTAATGTTTCCCTGAATTAAAGCTCTATATCATATTCCATTCGCTTCGCAGTTTCTGTCATCAATTTAGTACCTACCAAACGCTTTCCAAGATGAAAAGACATATTTATTCCTGCGGAAATCCCTCCTGAAGTAATAATATTCCCTTCATCTACAAATTTAACGTTTTTCACTACATTTACTTCGGGATACTCGTTTTCTAACCTGTCTAGACTTGCCCAGTGTGTTGTTGCTTTTTTTCCATCTAACAAACCTGCTTTTGCTAACAATAATGCACCAGTACAAACAGACGTCATAAATTGTACCTCTTCCATTTGCTGTGATATCCAATGAATAACACTTTCCTTCTTTATTTCGCTCTCTCTTGCCCCAAGCCCTCCTGGAATAATTAAAATATTAAAGGTTGGCATCGTTTCGAAGCTAAAATCAGGGTGCACCTTCAAGCCATTTCTCGCATGTATCATTTGTCCGTTCTCTGAAATGGTATGCACAGAAAATGGTTTCGTCCCATCTTCACTTGTCGTGACAGAGAATACTTCAAATGGACCTGCAAAGTCTAGAACCTCCACATCATTAAATAGAAAAATGCCTACTTTCCACTGTTTATTTTCCATTTTACCCTCCCTAAATCTTTTCTTTCATCATTATAGCTAATAATCCCATTAAGAGGAGTAAATTCTAATAATAAACTTGATAACCTTCTTAATTTTTGAAAAAATAAAACTAACTAAAAGGAAGGCAGGCTACAGAATGAAACAACAAAAAAGAGTGAGAGATTACTGGATAACAGTTGGTAGACTAGAAACAGGCAGTAATAATGCCATTACAGATGTTGATGGTGTTACTGTTGGTCATGTTACATTAAGCAATGGTGATATACAGACAGGTGTAACGGCCATTTTGCCACATCAAGGAAATGTTTTTAAAGAAAAAGTAATCGCTGCAAGCCATGTGATTAATGGTTTCGGCAAAACGATGGGCACCATTCAAATCAATGAATTAGGGACAATTGAAACACCTATCCTCTTAACAAACACATTAAGCATTGGTACTGCTGCTGATGCACTCATTGAATATATGCTAAATCAAAACGAGGAAATTGGCAGATCGACTGGAACCGTCAATCCGATTGTCTGTGAATGTAATGATATGTTCCTAAATGACGTAAGAGCACGAAACATTACAAAAGAACATGTTTTCGAGGCTATCGCTAATGCATCTATTGAATTTGAAGAAGGTTCTGTTGGTGCTGGGAGAGGAATGCTTTGTTATTCATTAAAAGGTGGAATTGGTACATCCTCTCGGTTAATGACAATGGAGCATGGGACATATACAATTGGTGTGTTCGCTCTAACTAATTTCGGGATATTAAGTGATTTAACAATAGCGGGGAATCCAATTGGGCAAGAACTAAAAGAATATCTTCTCCAGGCAAAGAATGACAAAGATCAAGGTTCTGTCATTATTATTGTTGCGACAGACCTTCCAGTGTCAGAGAGACAATTAAGCCGCATCATTAAGCGGGCTGTTTCTGGTCTTTCCCGTACTGGCTCCATCATAACAACAGGTAGTGGTGAAATCGTCATTGGTTTTTCAACAGCAACAAAAATACCTCACGAAAAGCCAGCTTCAAGCGTTCCTGTTTCGACAATCCATGAAGAAGATATTGATTTAGCTTTCAGAGCCGTTGGTGAGGCTACTGAGGAAGCAGTGCTCAACTCCTTAATCACTGCAACCCATGTAACTGGTCGAGAAGGAAATGAGCGTCCTGCCCTTAAAGATTTAATCGATAAATATGCAATTAGTCTTAACTAGTAAAAAACCAGACGCCTGTTTTCATACACCGCGTCTGGTTTTTCTTATTTATATTTTCCTTCAAAGATTGTTTCGACTAACGGACGACGATTGGAAGGTAGCTCACGTGCTTGAAAATCTTCTGGCAATGCATCCTTCTCTCCTTGATATCCAATGGCAATTGCTACTTGAACATTATACTCTTCTGGAATATTTAATACTTCTCGTGCTTTGTCCTTATCAAAGCCACCAATTGCATGTGTTTTTAATCCTTCTTTGATTGCCTGTAAGGATAAGAATCCCCATGCAGTTCCACTATCAAATGCATCCATCCGATTTTGGTTATCTGATATAAGCACCGCTAACACAGGCGCATTTTTGCACCACTCTAAGTTTCTTTCAAAAATAAATGAATGAAATAGTTCACGTTCTGCTTGGGTACGAGCAAGGATAAACCGCCATGGCTGCGAATTATTAGCAGATGGAGCCCAACGAGCAGCCTCGAAAACACGCATTAACACTTCTTCTGGCACTTCTTTTTTTAAAAAAGAACGGGGAGACCAACGATTGATAAAAATGGGATCAATCTCATGGTCTGGTTGACGTAATTGTTGTATTTCTTTTTCGTTCATTAATAATCATCCTCAAAAATTTTTTCAGTTCCCTTCCATTTTAATTTTTTCAAAATTACAAATCAACTAATTGATTTCCCTATTTAATAATTACATGCTCATTTTAACAGGGGTTAGTCTAAATAAGCAGTCTCCTCTGGATGATGTAAATGTTTAAAAGCTAAATAAATTTGTGATTCTGTATTTCTTGGTATGGATAGACGCGGAAGTTCATTTTCCGCAAAAAAAGCCACGGAACTTGTTTCCATTCCTTCTTTCGCCTCTCCACCTATAATCTCACATTGAATAAACATCTTATATACATGGTATGGAGAAGGTGGATGAGGATGGCACTTCTTGTCTATTACCCCAATTAACTTAACAGCTTTCACATCGAAACCTGATTCTTCCTGAACCTCTTTTACCGCAACTTCTGCCGGAGTTAACCCAATATCTCCCCATCCTCCTGGTAGCGCCCAGGACTGATCTGTTTTTTCTTTTACCATTAAAATTTTCTCGTCTTTAAAAACCACTGCTCGGATATCCACTTTTGGAGTAGCATAACCTGTTTCATTTGCAAAAAGTTCACGAATGATTGACGTATCAACTTTTGTATATTCCGACATCATTTCTATACTCATTTTTCTAATCTCTTCAAATCGTTCTAAATCATATATATCTTTTGAATACGTCAAGCCTGCTTGAGCAATCGCTTGAAGTTGCTTTGCCCACTGTAACCATTTTTGTTCCATACTATGCCTCCCTTTTTATATTTTAGACAATACCAATCATTTCCTTTAACAACCAAACAATTGTATAAAATAAGATGATGACTAATAAAGCTAGAACGAGCATAATCCATACGCCTCTTTTCCTTGCTGAAAAATAAAAATCACGATCCATATATTTATTCATTAATGGATTATACTGACAGACTTTATCCCATAGAGAAAAAAGCCATCCATACATCATAAAGCAAAAAGCGGTAAAAATTGTTAATTTTAGCCACAAGGGTGGGACGAGAATAATAGCCCATGTTGTACTATTGATTAACATAAAATAGCCATATAAATAACTTGAATTTCGAACCACAATTTTAATAAACAATTCGATCAAGCCATTAATTGGAGTACGCTTTTTAAAAATTCGTTTGGAGTTCCGGAAAAGTAATGGTTTTTTTCTTCTTATCACCACTGGCTTTTCTATTTGCGGCGAAGCCATAAAGATAAATTGAGTAATACTCGATTTTCTTTCTTGCTCCATTTCAATATGTATGTCGAGTGAACCTTTTTTCCCTATCGCTTTCAGACTTAATAGAATCGACAAAATAAGTACTGAAATAGAAATAACATAAACTGGAAGATGATAACCACTATCTATAATACGATACATCCATTGACTGCACCAATTAAAAACCAGAAACAAACAAAGTGTGATGATACTTTTTCGAAAAGTAGAGACAACTTTTCTGATTGGATATTTCAGAAATAGGAGGCACGCTTGTAAAGAACGAAAATAAACAAATAAGACGATAATCTCCTGCCAGCTTAACAAATAATAATTAAGCAAAAAAGGTAGAAGACAACTAAACCCTGCACATATGACAAGCAATTGTTGAAGAAAAGAATAAAGATAAGCCCTTCTTTTTAAGCCACTTAGTAATTCAGGCTTTTTCACCAAAAATACTTTGTCCGCTTCCACAATAAAGGTCCGTATATTTCCGCTCCATGAAAGAAGGTAAAGGAAGAAAAACGGGATGATAAAAGGAATGTTATCAAGCCATTCAGGTAATTCCTTCCACCATGAAAAATATACTGCTGTACAAAAAATAACTGCAGGAATAAGAATATATAAGACTACCGTCCAATCAGCCACAGAACGAAAAACCTGACTTTGAAACTTCCAATTTCTTATTACACGATCATAAAATAGCTGCCTACTTTTCATTCTTAGTACCTTCCGCTAGCACATGAAAGCAATCATACAAGGAGCCATCTGGCAATTGGCACTGTCTTCGTATATCCTCTAGCGTGCCTTTGGCAACGAGGTGTCCATCATGAATCATAAGAAATCGATCGCATATCTTTTCTGCTGTATCTAATACATGTGTAGACATCAGGATTCCAGCGCCACGCTTTCGTTCCGCTTCAATCGATCCTAGGAAATGCTTCATCGCATTTGGATCAAGTCCCATAAATGGTTCATCAATAATATATAATAAAGGATTCGTTATCATCGCAAGAACGAGCATTGCTTTTTGCTGCATACCTTTTGAATATTTCGTTGGGTTTTCATGTGCATGTTTAGATAGCTTGTACTTATCCAATAACGTATTTGCCTTTTCCTTATAAGCTAGTTCTTCTAAACCTTCCATTGCCGCAACAAAATCAAGATGTTCCCATAAAGTTAATTCATCATAAAAAATCGGCCTTTCTGGTAAATAAGAATAAGTGATACCATCTTTGGATGAAATCTCTCCATCTAATTGGTCCATTAAACCAAGCAGACTTTTAATCGTTGTGCTTTTGCCAGCCCCGTTTGGTCCTATTAAGCCAACCAACTCCCCTTTTTCAATTGCGAAATGAATGTCTTTGATGATGTCTTTCTTTTTTTCATAGCCAGCTGATTCTATCGCTACACGTAAAAGAGACATGTCCACACCCTCCCTCTCTTGTTACAAGTACATACGAGTGAAAAGAGGAAAAAGTTTCTATATTGAATAAGAAAGATGTATTTTTTCCCATATAGATACAACTTGCCAATAGTAATAAAGTGGAATGGTTATACAATAATATTATGCAATAGTTCGTGTTTGGAAAGAATTATATAAAAAAGTCCGTTGTTATTACCCGCGGTCTGAATACACTCATTTTCCATGGGCTATGGGCTTTGCCTGTGGGGTCTCACCTTTCTCGCTGATCCTACAGGAGTTTTTGTGTATTCAGACTGCTCAGTTCTTCCATAGAAATAAAGTTTTTCTATTTCCATAATCGTTTATAGAAAAACAATCTAAAGTTCTATTACTTCTTTTTCTGCAATATGATTCTCATAGAAAGTAGCGTTAGCAGTATATACGTAAGGAACTAACCAAAGAAAGCCAATTCCGATGGAAAGGATACAAAGTAGTCCCCAGCCAATAAAGCTTAGACCTAACAAAAAGTACTTCCACTTGTATCCATCCATTCTTCTTCTACTTTCAGTAATTGCTTCAAAGATTCCAAACTCTGGATTATCCTTTAACAGCAACATCGTTTGGGAATAAGCTAACCCTTTAATAATTCCAGGAATAAGGAACAATAAGGACCATAAAAAGGTAAAAATGCCAATCATGATATTTGTGCCAATCAGCTTCACAGATAGTGCAACATTTGTATAAATGCTAAAAATTTGAGAAACTTGTGGATTTTCAGTACGTACTAAGCCAAGATAAAACCAAATAATGCCTACAGTTAAAGGAATATACAAAAGAGAGATGATAAAATTTCCAAATTCAGAGCCGACAGGAGAGTATTCCTGATAAAGCCAATTATGTATCCCACCACTAAATAAAATATCAACGATTGTTGTGAGAACCATACTAACAAAGAAATAAATGAAAGATATGAAGACACCTTTTCCCCAATATCCTCTCAGAGCTTGCCTTGCTTCTGTTTTAATTTGTTTTATTTTCATTTCTATTCCTCCTTATTCCAAATTAATGAAACCATCCTCCTGTCATTCCTAAATATAAATATGCGTAATATTCCCATTTATGAAAAGGAAAAAGGCTATGCTTAGCAAGAGAATAAAAAAGATAGATGCAGTTAGGTACATTACCTTTCTGCATCTATCTTTTTTTCTTTCATTTATACAGCTTGACTATCCATTTTCACAATCATTTTGCTTCCGACAAGCTTGACTAAATCTACCACTCGATTTGAATAGCCCCATTCATTGTCATACCATGCTAGTATTTTCACTTTATTGTGGCCGATAACCATTGTCGATAAAGCATCAATAGTTGCAGATTCGGTCGTTGTATTAAAATCAATAGAAACTAAAGGCTCCTCCGTAATAGCAAGAATACCTTTCAAATTCCCCGTTGATTCCTTCTCAAAGGCTCGATTAACTGATTCTCTCGTCACATTTTTTTCTAAATCAACGACTAAATCTACTAAAGAGACATTCTGTGTTGGCACTCTTAATGCCATTCCATGGAGTTTCCCTTCTAAGTGTGGAAGAATCTCTTTCAAAGCCTTTGCAGCACCTGTCGAAGTTGGAATAATATTTTGCCCACAAGATCTTGCACGCCGTAAATCATTATGTGGATTATCTATATTGTTTTGATCATTTGTAAAGGAATGAATCGTTGTCATTAATCCATTCTTTATCGTAAAATGTTTATCTATAACCTTAGCAATTGGCCCTAAACAATTGGTTGTACAGGAGGCATTCGAAATAATATGGTGTTTATCCATATTTAATACCTCTTCATTCACTCCCATTACGATGGTTGCATCAGCATTTACCCCAGGAGCTGTAAGCACTACTTTTTTCGCGCCGGCATGTAAATGCATTGCTGCTTTATCTCTATTGTTAAATTTCCCCGTAGCTTCTACAACGATATCAATATCCAGTTCACTCCAAGGTAATCTTTCTGGATTGCGATTATTTACTATTAGAATCTCTTGACCATCTATTAGAATCGAATGATCCTTAGTTACTACTTTTCCAGGGAATTTCCCATGAATTGTGTCATACTTTATTAAATGTGCTATCGTTTCAGAAGGATAACTGGCATTAATAGCAGTAATATGTATATTTTCATCATTAATAGCATTCCTAAGCACCATTCTTCCGATTCTCCCAAAGCCATTAATTGCTACTGATATTGTCATATAATCCGCTCCTTTTTAAATATGTTATACTAATAATAATTAATCTTCAATAAGTATAACACATATAAAGTAAAATACATCTTATTTATTGAAATAAGATGTATCATTCTTTCTTATTTGGTTTTAAGAGTAGATAAACATTACTATCTCTTTAGTCAACAACCCACGATTGAAGTCACGAGGATTCTCGGCTAAAGCCTAAATCACTCGGTGTTGTAGCTTCTTTGGTATTTCGAACAAACCAAGATATAATAGTAGTGCTATCACGAATATTTTTATTTTTGATGTCTTTTAACAAATAATAGACACTCTCTTGATTAGAAAATGTTTCAAATCCTTTAAAAATAGATCCTATCTTATGATAATCCGTATTGGGGCATTCAATTAGTCCATCAGTTGTAAGGAAGATATGTGTTATTCCTTTTCTCAATTCTTTCACACCTAGATTATAAGTGGGCACATCTTGATGAAAGGTACTATTTTGTCCAATCCATTCATAGAAGCTTCGATGATTTTGCTGGTATTCTCCCAATTTTGAAAACTCTGGATGATTTAATGCGAGTATGCAGTCGCCAATTGATAACCACCATAAATAGTTTTCTTTTCGCACAACGATTAAACATGCAGTTTCTCCTTGAATCATTTTGCATTGCTCTAGAAATTCCTTGCTGGCGAAATGGTTTAAGAAAAAAGAAGTAATTTGTGGGAATACTTTATTTAGTGGCAATTGTAGAATTGTTTTTAACTCCTCTTTTTTTTCATCCATGCTTTTTATCACTAAATCTGCGCTTTGTGCTGTATCATGTGCATCTAAAAGGGTCGCTAATTCCCAATCATCTTGTTCATTTATCCAGATTAAGCAGCCATCTTCATTTTTGTATTGACCTACAGAAGAATTTCCTCCAAATCTGCCTAATACTAGATTATTTTTTAGCTGAAGAATGTTAATCTCATCCATAAAATGTTTGTCACTACCTACCCATTTATATTCCATATAGTTCTTCCTCACATATAAAGCAACATATAGCCATTTCCCATTCCCCCTATGATAAAAATGGATAGAAAATCTAATGTCTCCTTGAAAGAATCAATAACCCTTTCGAAAAAATTTTTGATATGCAACTTTTTTACTCTTAACCACGAAAACCTTTCCCTGATACTCTTGATATTTTTTTAAAAAATCAGGCTTGCCCACTTCTTCAAAGTGTTTATTCCATTGAAACATTTTAAAGAAAATCTTAAAGGAAGGCTGATAATGTGCTTTTTCAATGCCTACCTTTTGCTTAATAAATCTTTTCATAATGCGATAGGTACGAATATAATAATTAGTATCCAAGAAAATAATGATATCCGCTTGTTGGAAACTGTTCTTTACCCATTCGTCATGATGAACTCCTTCGATAATCCATTTATCTGTTTGGACAATCCTATGTAATAATTTCTCTCGTTCCTCTTCGGTTCTTCTGCTATCTCCATTTTCCTTTCGCATCCAAACGACATTATCGAGTTCATAATATGGAATTTCTAGTTTCGTTGATAATTCCTTCGCTAATGTTGTTTTTCCACTACCAACAGAACCAATGATATGAACTTTAGCTGGAGCAGTTTTCACCATTCAACACCTCCCTATGATAGCCGATTATTATGCATGAGAGGTAAGTGGAAAAAGGATTGGTTCAAGGTTTTCAATCTTTCTCGCATGTCGAATAAATAAAACATCTGAACTCTCTGCAACTATATAATTTCCTTTGCTTTTTAAATCATCTGGTATAAAATGAAATATCACTTTATCCGTTGAAAAAGACTGCAGAAGAACTTCAAAGTCTACTTTATATGTGCTGATCACATCATATACATATAGTTTATTCTCTATTTTTTCACAGATAACAATCACTTCTTCTTTCTCAAAATAAAAAGTCATTTCATTAAAAACTTCGATTAAATAAAAGAATAGCAAATGGTTATTCTGTTTTACTCCACAAATAGTTGAAACTGGAATTCGATTTTCAGCAATTCTTTTGATTAGACGAAAGTCCTCGCTACTATTAACATCTAATTTTCTAGGATTAGATGGTCTTTCTTCTTTATTATAGAAATCAGCAGACATCTCCATATAAAAGTTGCTTTCCTGCATCCTGCCAAACCCAAATTTCGGATAAAAATCAAGAACAGATGGATTGGCAAATAAATAGATAAAATCATATAGGTTTTCATATTTTGCTATAATATGATTAATTAATTTTGCAGATAACCCTTTATTTCGGTAGTCGGGGTGTGTCATGACAGTACCAAGCTGCAGGGACTTATACATTTTATTATGGAGGATGATATCCATCTTATTAATCGAAACATTCGCTATCACTTTGTCACCATCTAAAAAAGAATAACAAATATAGTCATCATTCCAGCAACCAAGTTGATCCCATCTTGAAAAGTCGATTTTAAAAACTTGTTTAGCTAATTCAATAAAACTATTTTTATATATTTCGTTGTCTTTGTAATCAGATATTAATTGATATTTGCTCATAAAATGTCTCTCTTCTTATTTTATATTATTCAATACTTAAAGATACTTTCCCACTATCTCGGAAAGACGCATCTGCTACTTTTTCTACTATCATTTGTCCATCTTTCACAAGGATAACCGATACACAGCAATTGTCATGATGGGGGAATCCTTCACTATTTAAGAGGGACTTCATCAAAAAGCCAATAGTGACACCATGGGAAAAGACTGCAATATTCCCGCCAGTATCTTTGTGTGCAGCTATAATATCAGCTACAGCAGCGTTTGTTCGATTTAATAATTCAGTAAATGATTCTCCATCTTGCAATTTACTTTCCACATCTTTAAAGGAAAAGAGTCTCTCAAGAATATCTCCGTGCTCTGCAATAATATCTGCCTGTAGCATCGCTTCAAACATTCCAAAATTCATTTCCTTCAACCGTGCATCTTTCGTTAATTGGATATTTCGAGTACCTAAAGCGAATTTTGCTGTATCTAAAACTCGCTGACTATCACTTGCATAAGCAGCTATAAAGGGAATATCAACTAAACCAGCTCCTACAGATTTCGCTTGCAGTATCCCATTTTCCGTTAAGGGAGAATCACAAAATCCTTGCATCCTTTTCTCAATATTATATTGGGTCTCTCCATGTCTTATAAAATATAATCTCAATTCGTTATCCATTTCAAACATCCTTTCTTTTTATTTTTCGCAGGATAAAATCAAGAAAAGCGGAATTCTCTTCCGTCTTTCAAAATCTTCTTTTTGCTCAAAGTTCTCTTGCTTTGGCATACCTTCCCGTAAATCTGTTACTTTAAAGCCTGCTTCCTTTAACAGCCGAAAATATTCTTCGATTGTCCGATGATACTTAACTACATCTTCTCCTATCCATGGCTCTGTTCTTTCTCCCATTGAAAAATAATTATCCACAATCCAATTCGTTCTTTTTTTCGAGGAATCGGCGCTCTCAATTGTAGAAAGCAATAGTGGGTGTTGAACACTGAAGACAAATTTCCCATCTTCCTTTAACTGATTATAGATACCGTGAAAAATCGTATGTAAATCTTTTATATAATGAAATACTAAACGGGATACAACTATATCGACCTTGCTATTCATAAAATCCCAATCTTCCAGCTTAGAATGATAAACCGAAGCAGTTGTTCCATTTACATGCCGGGAAGCTTCGTCAAACATTCGCTTGGAGCCTTCCACTCCAATATAGCTTTCTGCACCTTTCCCTAAAAGCTCGAGTCCAAAGTTTGCATCTCCACATCCTAAATCTAGAATAGACTTTCCTTTCATGTCTCCCAATAGCTCATAGAAAATCGGCCTTTCTATACTATTATTGGGACTTGAATCTCGATTTCTTCTAGCTCGGTAATTTTCAAAAAATTGCACATTATCGTATACAGAAGAACCTTTATATGCCATATATCCACCTACCAAATTTCGCGAATTTTTTTTACAATCAAATCTACTAAAATATCATAGCCTTCTTCACCGAAATGAAGACCATCATTATGTATGCCTTTTAATTTATTCTAATAACCTTTGAAAGATCTACATGTTTCTATCCTATTTTATACCATTGAAAAGGATTCGTCTTATTCTTATAAAAATAAAATAGGATTCTTGTTCGGTTTGAAATAATGATAAATAAAGGAAAATATATGCTATGATTTTATAATAATAACAATAAGTCGGATAACTTATTGATGCTAGGATATTTTGATCTTTCTTGGAAGTTTGGTTTTGAAAGAATTAAGATGGACTGTATCCCAAGATTTGCAGCACTATCCAAGTTTTTTTCATAATCATCGATGAATACTGTTTCTTTTGCAGGTAGATTCATTCCTTGAAGTGCATGCTCAAATATCAATGAACTTGGTTTGTTTACGCCAAGTTCGAAATTAAATGTCAGCTGATCAAAATATTCATATAAACCTGCGTTTTTTAAGACTCTCACAATAGATGGATCTGTATCTGATATAACGCCAATTTTATATTTTTTTTTCAATCCTTCCATTGTTATTTTTGCATCTTCATAAATGACATAATTGTCATCGTTATATACTAATCACAAGCAATTATTTCTGCATGTTGTTCAGATAATTTAATTTCAGGTAGCATTTTACCAATTTTTTTATAAAAATTTATATATCTTTCAAGTTCCTCCACTTCCTTTTTGTATATTTCCGGTTTTAAACATTCATTTGCTTTTAAAAATGCTATATGAAGCTTTTCCTTTGGTATGGAATGAAGTAATTCTATATTTATAAATTCTAAAGCTTTTGCAGTTATTTTCCAATCACCAGTATAAGGACGAAAAATTGTCCAGCCAAGATCAAATAATATCCCGCGTAACGGTTTATTTATTATCATAGACAAACTCCTTGATAAAATAATAGGATACTAACTTCCCGCAACAATTACTAGTATTCCGTTTACTTCAAACGCAAATATTCTTATCTAATTTTAGAAAAACAACAAATTCAAATATTACAATTTTAAATCTGGTGAGAACTATCACAAAGGTTTCGAAAATCCTGTGCTCTCAGCTTTATATCCCATTTTTCTATAAAATTGGTGTGCATTTGCTCTTTCTTTACGATTTCCGCTATTTAAACCGATTCCAACTGCGCCGATTTTTTTCGCAAAACTTTCCACTTCATTTAATAATAGCTTTCCAATCCCTTTGTTTCGATAATTAGCGCCTACTACGAAGGCAATGACTCTAGCATAAATACCATCTTTATTGTATAGAATATCTGTATGAAATCCGATCATCCCAACCACTTTCATTTCATAGCAAGCTACTAAAGTATAATGATTGGGACTAGCTTCAATAGCATGTAATCGAATCCTCATTTGCTCAACGGTAGTCGTATAGCCAAGTTGATCCATCAATACAGCTAATTCCTTTATATCATTTAAAGTTGCTTCTCTTATCTCCATTCCCCTTTCCCCCTCATGATACATTTGACAGATAAAAGCTTTTTCAATCCATGAAATAAATTATTTGCTATACAAAAAGAAATACCGATAATTCACTTATCCTTTTCGCTCCTCTAAACGCTTTTCTGCATGTTGAAATCCCCATTTCATCATAATTGGCACACAAAACAAGATAAATAATAAACGGAATAACTGATAGGTTGTAATAATCGGCAAGTTAGCATGAACAGATTGTCCTAGTACTGCCATTTCCGCCATTCCTCCTGGCGCTAACCCAATAAATGCAGTTAATAAGGAGATATCGCTGTCTATGCTTATTAAAATATAACCAAGTAATAAAGAAAATAGAACAAGTAGAGTGGAAGTGACAGTGACAACACTTAAAAACTTTGCCTTATTTTCGATATTTCCGAATTTAATTTGTAATCCAAGATGAATGCCTATTAACGTTTGGGCAACACAGACTAAAGTAGTCGGAATTGCTGGCACATCTAACCCAGCAATGGATATCGTCGCAATAAAAAGCATCGGACCAATCATAAACGGTGCTGGAAACTTCCACTTTTTCACTAAGCTTGCGATAAGATAGCAACAGAAGAGGAGCAGAAAAATCATCCAATGATAGCTTACACTGCCTGTTGTAGTAGCTACTGATGAAGTTGCTTGATTTCCATATAAAATCGGGCTATAAACAAGGAGTGGAACGAGAATGATAACGGATAAGATACGGCTTATTTGAATAACTGTTACAACAGTTAAATCAATTCCTTTAATTTCAGAACTGATGGCAATCATTTGGGATAAACCACCAGGAATACTACCTGCAACAGTTGATTTTAAATTGCTGTGTGTTAACTTCGAAGTGATAAACGCAAGGATTAAACTAAAAGCAATCATGATAACAGTCATTAAAAGCATCGATGGTAAATGACTACCCATTTCTACTAATGTCTGTTTCGTGAATTGCTTTCCAATGAGGTATCCAATGACAAGGAGCCCGATATCTCGAAAAGAGAAAGGTAATTTAGGAGAATTTTTGGCAAGTCGAACATAAAGAATCGTACTGAACATGGGGCCAAGTAGCCAAGCAAGGGGAAGTTGGCATACTTGAAACACCCATCCTCCAAGTACAGCACTTAAACATAATAAAAGTAATGACATGATTTCGATCCCTTCTATAAAAATAAGTACTCTCATTATACTACTTATTTTCCCTTAAAATGAAGGACTACTTTCATTTTTTGATAATCATTAGTTGCCTTTATAGCTTATTTCCTTTACTTTTACTTTTTGCAGCACCCATTCTTGCTTATTCCAAGTCCACCAAGTTTCCAAGTAGCCAATGGTATCAACAGCAGCTAATCCACTTATCCGTTGTTTTCCCTTGATAGCAGTTTGATTATTTAGTCTAGTTACCTTTAACTCAGAAAATGGAGATAAGATTAACTCGGTCGGTTCATTTAATCTTCCTTTATGGTAAAGGCCAAGCTTTTCATAATGATGTCTGCGATCATATAAATCAAAAATATACATTTTTTCTTTATTTATCTTTAATTCTGCTTTATATGCATCCTTAAACTGGCTTTCTACTGATGCTAACTCTGGTTTTTGCAATTCTACTAATTTATTTCCTTGCAACTGAAAGAAATAAAAACTCTTCTCTGTTCCTCTTTCATTCGCAGATACAGATAGCAATAATTCTTTATGGTGATCATCATTTATATCCATTATATGTAATTTAGGATCAAAGCCACCTTCAACGGCTAACGTTGCAGTCTTATCTTTTTGAATAGAAACATCAAGAAATAATTCCTTAAAAAAATTACTATTTTCAGGTTGATCTGAAGCATCTCCCTTTAATTGAATCATTTCTTCTTGCCCATCACTTGTAATATCTGTTTTTTCTTCTAGGATAAGTTTATAGGTCTTCTCATCCTTCTCCATTGCATAAACACCAGTAATAGCAGTTAAAGTCATTAAAAAGAAAGCACTCAAAGCAACAAGTAATTCCCTTCTCATGCTAAAACCTCCTAACATCATAATAATTTTAGCATGTCCTTTTTTGGAAAAATCATGTAAGTAAGGAAAAGAATTTTTAAAAAATAACGGATAGTTGATTTTTTGATGCTGGATATGTGTATTGGTTTTGGATGGAGAGGCAGGAACGCTATTTTTCGCTTAACCCTAGTTAAAAGTGGTTTTCATTCCTTTGATGAACACCATTTTTCCCTTAGCTCTTACCGAAAGTGGTTTTGATTTCCCTGTTGAACATCATTCTTACCGTATCCTTCCCAACAAATTCTAGCTTTCATCACTTACTATATATCTCATAATCGCTCCCGCTCTATAATACAAGTATTTCAACAAATGAATGCCAATACACCAAACAAAAAAAGACTCCCAATCGCAAAGACACTTTGCAAATTGGGAATCTCTTTTATTAATTATGCTTCCTCTTGACTAGCTTTTTCTTCCCACAATTCGATAATCTTTCCTGCCTCTGTTTCATCGATAACAAAGGAGCCATTCGAATAGCGATCATTAAAGCGGAGCTCTGCAATTTTCACAGATTCTATCTCCCCTTTTTCTGTTTGTATGTAAACTGTATCTTTTGCTTTGACAACAGCCATACCAACAATTCGATGTGGGTTTGCTTTTAATTCACGAAGCATAATTAACCCACGTTTTGCTCTTCCAGAGAATTCAAATTCAGAAAGCTTCATTTTCTTGATAGAACCACGCTGTGTAATAATCACGATACTTTCTGTTTGCGGATTTGTAATTACCTTTCCAGCTACCACATAATCGTTGTCTTTTAGATTAATACCTTTGACACCTGCTGCTCTTGCTCCAACTATATTGATTTCTTCTTCATGGAATCGTAAAGAATAACCTATATGTGTGGCAATTAACACTTCTTTTTTGCCATTAGTAAGGTGAACATCAACTACTTTATCATCACCTTTAAGATTAATGGCTACTAGCGGTTTTGAATAGCGTTGTGCTCTATAATTAATCAATTCTGATTTCTTAGCCATTCCATTTTTCGTAAAGAAAAGCAGATATTGAGATTGTTCAAAATCCTTAATTGGCATAGCATTTATAATTGATTCGTCTCGGTCAATTGGAATAATATTAGAAACATGCTGTCCTAGATCCTTCCAGCGTATATCCGGTAATTCATGAACAGGTAAATATAAATAGTTTCCTTTATCTGTGAATAATAATACTACTTCTGTTGTGTTCACATCAATTTTAGAAAGAATTCTATCCGTATCCTTCATTCCGAAATCCTGGCCATTGCTTGCTGCGTAAGAACGTTGACTTGTTCGTTTAATATACCCATCCTTTGTGACAGTTACAATCACATCTTCACTCGCCACTAATACTTCAAGATTAATTTTGATTTCCTCAATTTCATCTTGAATCAATGTGCGTCTTTCACTAATAAAGCGTTTTTTTACGTCTTTTAGTTCCTTTTTAATAACAGAAAGCAATTTCTTTTCACTTGCTAGAATTGCGGTCCACTCTTCAATTTTTTCTGCTAATTCTGCAGCCTCTGCTTCTAATGCAGTTATATCTGTATTCGTTAAACGATATAGCTGTAATGAAACGATTGCTTCTGCTTGTGGCTCCGTAAATTGATAAGCAGCGATTAAGTTACTTTTCGCATCTCGTTTATCTTTAGATGCACGAATCGTTGCGATTACTTCATCCAATATCGATAGCGCCTTAATTAAACCATCAACAATATGTTGACGATCCTTGGCTTTTTGTAAGTCAAATTCTGTACGTCGTTTAATTGTTTCCTTTTGATGTTCAATATAGGCATCTAATAAAGCAATGATGCCCATTAGTTTCGGACGTTTGTTATGAATGGCAACCATATTAAAGCTATAAGTGATCTGCAAATCGGTGTTTTTAAATAAGAAATTTAAAATCCCGTTTGCATCTACTTCTTTCTTCAGCTCAATGACAATACGCAAGCCTGTTCGATCGGTTTCATCTCTAACCTCTGCAATTCCTTCTACTTTTCGATCTAATCGCAATTCATCAATTTTTTTAACGAGATTGCTCTTATTTAACTCATAAGGAACCTCCGTAATAACGATTTGCTGTTTGCCGCCTCGTAATGTTTCAATTTCCGTTTTCCCGCGGACAATAATTTTCCCTTTTCCAGTTTCATAGGCTTTTTTAATGCCTTCTACTCCTTGGATAATACCGCCTGTTGGAAAGTCCGGTCCTTTAATGTGCTTCATGATGTCTTCAACCGTACAATTTGGCGAATCCATTCGCTCAATCACACCATCAATTACTTCCCCTAAGTGATGGGGTGGTATATCTGTTGCATATCCAGCCGAGATACCTGTTGAACCATTCACTAATAGGTTTGGGAATTTTGCAGGCAGAACGGTCGGTTCGTTGGATGTATCATCAAAGTTTGGGATGAAATCAACGGTTCTTTTTTCAATATCACGCAGTAATTCAGCTGAAATAGCAGATAGCCTTGCCTCTGTATAACGCATTGCTGCTGGCGGATCACCGTCAATGCTTCCGTTATTTCCATGCATTTCAATTAAGACATTTCGAACCTTCCATTCTTGACTCATCCGCACCATGGCGTCATAGACAGAAGAATCTCCATGTGGATGATAGTTACCAATTACGTTACCGACTGTTTTGGCTGATTTCCGAAAATGTTTATCATGTGTATTACCTTCTACATGCATGGCATAAAGGATACGGCGCTGTACAGGCTTCAACCCATCCCTCGCATCAGGAAGTGCCCGCTCTTGAATGATGTATTTACTATACCGTCCAAAACGGTCACCGATAACATCTTCTAAGGGTAGATCACGATATTGTTCTAATGAACTCATGATGGACTTCCCTCCTCTGCAACCGTAATATTTTCATTTTCTAAAATGTTCCCTTCATCTTCTAATCCGAAGGCAACATTTGATTCAATCCATTTTCTACGTGGCTCTACTTTATCTCCCATTAATGTTGTTACACGACGCTCAGCCCGTGCAAGATCATCAATTTTCACCCGGATTAACGTTCTTGTTTCTGGATTCATTGTTGTTTCCCACAGTTGATCTGCATTCATCTCGCCTAGACCTTTATAACGTTGCAGGATATAGCCTTTACCGATTTTCTTAATCGCATCTTGCAGGTCATCATCACTCCATGAATATTCGATGACTTCTTTTTTTCCAGAACCTTTGCTTACCTTGTATAAAGGTGGTAAAGCGATATATACCTTCCCAGCTTCAACTAGTGGTTTCATATAGCGATAGAAAAACGTTAACAGAAGTACTTGAATATGAGCTCCATCGGTATCTGCATCCGTCATGATAATGACTTTATCATAGTTAGCATCCTCTACCTTAAAGTCCGCTCCAACCCCTGCACCGATAGCATGGATGATCGTATTAATCTCTTCATTTTTAAAAATATCTGCTAGCTTTGCTTTTTCTGTATTGATAACTTTCCCACGAAGAGGCAGTACCGCTTGGAAACGACGGTCTCTTCCTTGCTTCGCAGATCCACCAGCTGAATCCCCTTCCACTAAATAAAGTTCATTTTTCTGTGGATTTTTTGATTGCGCAGGTGTGAGCTTACCAGAAAGAACCGCTTCGCCACGCTTACGCTTTTTGCCGCTTCTTGCTTCTTCTCGCGCTTTTCGAGCTGCTTCTCTTGCTTGTGCTGCTTTAATAGACTTTTTAATCAAAAGAGAACTTACTTCAGGATTTTCTTCAAAGAAATAGGCTAGGTGTTCAGATACGACCGCATCTACAGCTGATCTTGCTTCACTTGTGCCTAATTTACCCTTTGTTTGTCCCTCGAATTGTAGTAAATCTTCTGGTACACGAACAGACACAATCGCAGACAGCCCTTCCCGAATATCAGAACCATCTAAGTTTTTGTCTTTTTCTTTTAGGAGGCTGACTTTTCGAGCATATTCATTAAACATACGTGTCATCGCTGTTTTCGCGCCAGCTTCATGGGTACCGCCGTCTTTTGTACGAACATTATTCACAAATGACAGAACATTTTCGGAATAACCATCGTTGAATTGAAAGGCATATTCTACTTCAATTCCATTGCTCTCTCCCTCTAGGCTAACAACTGGATGAAGAGAATCTTTCTCTTCATTTAAATATTCTACAAATGCTTCAATCCCATTTTCATAATGGAAAACACTTTGTTTATTGTTTCTTTCATCAATAATTTCAATTCGCAGTCCTTTTAACAAAAAGGCAGATTCTCTTAATCGCTCACAAAGTGTTTCATAATTGTACGTTGTTGTGGAAAAAATCGCTGGATCTGGCTTAAAGTGAATCGTTGTTCCAGTTTGGTTTGTTTTCCCGATTCTTTCAAGTGTCGAAACAGGTTTACCACCATTTTCAAAACGCTGTTCATAAACAAAACCATCACGCTTAATATTTACAACAACCCATTCTGATAACGCGTTAACTACAGATGCGCCTACACCATGCAGGCCACCACTTGTTTTATAACCACCTTGTCCAAATTTTCCTCCAGCATGAAGAATGGTAAAGATAACTTCAGGTGTTGGCTTTCCAATCTTATGCATTCCAGTTGGCATTCCACGTCCTTTATCCTTCACACTTATGGAATTGTCACGATGGATTTTTACAATAATCGTATCTCCAAATCCAGCCAGTGCTTCATCGACTGCGTTATCTACAATTTCATATACAAGATGATGCAAACCTCTAGAATCTGTACTCCCTATATACATCCCAGGACGCTTCCTTACAGCTTCTAATCCTTCTAACACTTGAATGGCATCATCATTATATTCGAATGCTTGCTGATTCTTTGCCACTGACATACCCCTTTCACTTCTACAAATCCGACATATTATCTTTCTATGTATCATGTCGAACAATTGTTTATGTATTCGTCTAAAAAATGAATTATCCTCTTAAATATTAAAATTTAATGGAAGAACTACTTTTCTTTATTAGACGACCTTAAAAGAAGGCTTCTCTTTCCACCTTCTTTTTCGCTTTCAAATTTATTGAATTTTTAATAAACAGTTGTTGATACTAATTCCAAAACAGAACAATTGTTCTTACATCGTATTGTAGCACATAATCTCATTTTTCACGTTCATTTTTTTCATTTTATCTTTCGATTTTTTCCCGGCAAAACCAATATTATACCAATCATCAAAAAAGCAAAAGTATTTTTTTAAAAGGTTTCCCTCTATTTATCTATATTATGTTAACACAGATTCTTAGGAAAAACGAATAAGTTTATTAAATCAGTTTCCATTTTTAGCGTATGATAACGTTTTATTTAATCAAATTACAGGAATGTTTTATGTATTCTTTGCATGTTGGAACAAAAAAAACAGAATGATTTTTTATAACCATTCTGCTTTTCACCCATATCCATTTAAATATAATATCCTATTTCGTCATTGCATGTTCCACTTTAATACAGCGATCCATGATCACTGTATAGCCTTTTTCTTTTAATTGATTAAATGTTTCTTCATGAACGAGACCTAATTGTGCCCAAAAAACATCTGCGTCAATTTTTTCAAACTCTTCTGCAACCTCTGGCAAATATTCAGATCTTCTAAATACATTGACAATATCAACATGTCCTTCAATGTCTGTTAATTTTTTTACAGCTTTAACGCCGAGCACTTCATCTACTGTAGGATTAACAGGGATGATTTCATAACCTGCATTCTTCATTGCTTCAGATACCATATAAGAGGTTCGTGAAGGATTATCACTTAAACCGACTACCGCAATTCTCTTTGCCTTTTTTAGAATAGCACCAATTTCTTCTCGACTCGGATTATTAATTGCCATTATATTCGCTCCTTTTCCAATCATTTTTTATACGTTTCCCCAAAGGCAGGAAGAAAAAACAATAGAATGCCATTAAAGCTTTCTTCCTTATACAATAGCAAATATTGCTATTTTCTGAAAGTTTGATCCATGAATTAAATATTGGATTATCATCACCAACATGCAACTTTGGTAGCTCTTGTTGAACTGTCTAACTGTTTCTTTACTCCTTCTTTAAATAGATTAGAAGTTCCTAAAAGAATAATTATTTCACTATCATCCAACTTTTAACAATCAATTATTCTCCTGTTCAAGTCGTAGAAGAGTCTACTTCTTCAACAGAAAATATTGCAAAGCTTATCCAAATCATTCAAAATGACACGGAAACGACCATCGATACGATGAAGAAAGTTTCTGAAGAAGTTCAATTCCTCTTTAGCGCTTGCTCAATTAGCAGATGAACTACAAAATATAGTGAAGTTATTTAAAATATAAAAAGACATGAAAAAAACCACTTTCCAATTTAAGAAAGAGGTTTTTTTCTGTTATTGCTCCTGCTTCTCTAACGTTAATGCTGTCCAAGCTGTTTCATTGGCAAAAGTCCGCGACCAGCTTCCAAGACCAGCTAAATTATACTTTTCTACTAATTCAGCTCTTTTCGCCAAGGATAATTCATCCTCTAGCCAAATTTTGTACGTTGATTTTGTTTCTTTATCAACATATTCCCCGTAGTTTTGACCACTAACTTCGTCATATGTTGGAGTAACATTATGCTCTTTTAACCATTCCTCCACACTTGCCATGGAAAGGGATTTAGAAGAAACTTCTCCATTTTCTTTCTCCTCCCACAATCGTGCATATAACGGTACTCCTAAAACGAGCTTATCACTTGGTACAACATCAAGTAAGGTTTCTAAATTTGCTTCCACCCAAGGGAAACTCGCAACACTTCCAGAAATCGGACTTGTTGCCCAATGTTCATCATATGCCATCACAATAAGATAATCGACTATTTCTGCCAAATGGTCTCTTTGCAGGAATGCAGAATAATTTCCGTCTGCAATAAAGGTAATATCCATCGAAACCGTAATGCCTGCCTCATGTAAATAGGGCGTTGCTTCTCGAACAAACTGTGTTACATATTTCCCATCTTCTTCGCGAACATTCTCAATATCGATATTAAGACCATCTAATTTATACATTTCACTGTAGACCAAAAGCTGCCTAATAACGGTCTGTCTTTTTTGATAATCCTTTAAAACTTCATGTGTTTTATCCGGATCAAAATCATTGGAGAATAACCCCCATACTTGATAACCCTGTTTATGTGCCCAATCTACATAGGGTGTTGACCCTAAATTTGATACATTCCCATCATTTCCAGAAAGCTTAAACCATGTTGGAGACACAACATTTACTCCGCTCATTTTTGGAATGCTTGAAGTGTCTGGATTTCTTGAATATACTGCTTCCCAGGTCAATTGAATTGGTCCATCGATTTTGTTCAGCTTTGGTTCAAGCTGTTCTAATTCGACCTGAACTACTTCTGATTTTCCTTTTTTCACGTATTTCTTTTTTACGAAACCTGCGATTCCATTCTCTTTTCTGACATAATAGAAATCTTCTACTTCATTTTCAATCGTTACCTGTTCACCAGGAACTAACTCATCCGTATAAGGAGCAGATAATGTTGCACCAGAACGCAATTTGGTGAAATCCTGCCTGACTTTTTTAGAAGTAAATGTTCCATCCGCTCTTTCTTGCCCATTCTCTTCCAAGAGTACTACTTGTTCTTTTTCTAAAATCGTATATTTAATCGGATAAAACGTAGCTAATGGATCTAATGCCACATAAATTGTCCCGTCCTCATCTTTTAAAGGCTGAAAGGAAAGCTCTGTATTCTTATCATTAACATAATAAGAAACAGAATCAGTTGGAAACTGAATAACTTTATCTTTTGTCGTCACAATAACAGAATTACTATTTTCATCATATGTGATACTTCCATCTATTTTTTCCTGCCAAATACTTAATGGTAAATATACTGTATCTTTATCAAAAATAGCATTCCCAATTTGTTCACCATTCAATAAAACTGGATTTTCTCCTTGAAAGTAATCCACTTTCTCCTTATTACCAAACGGATAGAGAAAAAGCAAAATAATGGATATAACTACTACTAAAACCGCTATAATAAGACCAACAATTACTTTTTTATTTGTTGGTTTTTTCTGAAACGAATAATTTATTTCTGTCATTTGTTCCTCCTTGGAGTTGTTCATGGAAAGTCGAGTTACTAGAATAATAGACGTAATGGGAATATTCCTAGTTTCATATTAACATATAATTCGACAAAAAAAGAACCATCCAACAGATGGCTCTCCTTTCCTACTAATCAAACTATATGTATTATACAAAATCATCTATTCCATTCAGCAAACGTTTTTCTAAATCCATAAAAAGGGCGAAAACCTTTGTTTTCATAATAGGTTTGAGAAGTACTAGAAGCAAGCATTTCTACTCTAGTAGTTGGATATAAGCTATGTACATAGTATAGGAGTTCCTGCCCCACGCCTATTCCCCTATAAGCTTGGTCAATGAGTAATTCGCAAATGAATAGAGTTATCGATTGATCGGTGATTCCTCTAATATAGCCTATTATTTTATCATCAACAGTTGCAACATAAGCAATATTCGAATGATTCCAAGCAGCTTTTGCATCATCCTTTTTCTTCACTAGATTGCTCCATGCTTCTTGTTCATTTAAGGTGTGAATCGACGAAAAGTCAGCTTCTTTATAGGAACTAATTTGAATTTCTATCCCATTTTTTAACGTAATCATCATATTGTTTTAACCTTCTTTCCGGTAGAGTCTTACTGGTTTAAGAGTGTGAAAAGCATTTTACTATCATTATTATCGATGCATTTCTTTCATCAACAGATTCTTTTTTGTAATATTATACCACAAAAAAGGCGCTCCCTCAGGAGTGCCTTTTGATACTTAATACGGACCTTATTTTTTCGCTATCCCATTTGATGGTCTATCAAGCACAATCCGTGGTGCTGAAATTAATAAAAGAACGAGGATTATAGAACATAGTATTGTTGCTCCTAAGTATGAACCACCGTTTACAATCAAGGAATTGATAAATGGTGACATTCCTTCTGGTGCATAGCTCGCCCAAATAGTCACACCTGCAATGAAATGCCAAATATAGCGAGTAAATCCACCAACAACCACTGCCAAAATAATTAAGCCAGTCGCTAACCCTTTTTGTTCCGTTTTTAAAGCATTTTGAATAGATGAAGCAAATAATCCAGCAAATCCAATACATGCAAAAGCAAATAAATATTCTAAAATTACTTGCCAAAAACTTAATGCCTGCAGATCACCGACAACTATTTGTAAAACGCCCCATAAGAAACCTGCAATAGTGCTAGCTTTAAAGCCCCAGCGAAAAGCTACGATAAAAATAGGTACCATTGCAAAAGAAATGGATGTGTTAAAAACGGGAATGGATGGCAATAAATCTAGAATAAGTGCAATGGCAGCCATGATTGCCACTTCTATCATGACAACTAATCTCATATTTTTCATAAAAAAAACTCCTTTTATTGCAGACCAAAAGGAGAACTAACGCGCGAAATGAATTATATAGCTTACTATATGAACTCTTCCCACATTCCTACGTTAGAATTAACTAACAGGTTCGAAGGGTCAGATCTATTGATCACTCTCAGCATTACGCTCCCCTTGTGGTTTGCTTATTATCAATTATAGTTATTATAGCATAAATTTTCATTTAAATAGGCCTTTTCCTTAAATAAAGAATATTCAAACTTTAAAGTTTGCAACAATAATAATAGTAGAATTTTATTAAATTATTTCTGTTATGTTCACTTGCTTTTTAGAATTAGTTTCTTTTTTAACAACATAACCCATTAATAACAACCCTACTATCCCAAATGAGAATAATCCTAAAGACATTGTTAAGGCGGATAGATTACTGCTTATCGTAATGGCTAGTCCAGCTAAAATCATTTGTCCTTGACCAATTAATCCATTTAAAGCTAAATAAGAACTTCGGTAATTTTCATTCACTAAATCTGCAAGGATGCTTTGATTAATCGGAACATACATTAATTCACCTATTGAAATAAACAGCATGATAATAATAAGCCATACTGGTGAAGAAATATAAGTTAGAATACAATAACTAACAACAAATAAACACATGCCAATAAAATATTGCTTATAGTCAGATAGTTTTTTCATCATCCAAGTAACCATACCCACACAAAAAACTACAAATATGGTATTTTCCGCATGAAGAATCCCCACCATATTTATGCCATTAACAGGAAGGATACCGAAGAGAATAGTATCTTCCATCGTATCTCTTAAGTGAATGGCGATATAATTCGTTAAATGATTCTCAAGAGAAAAGATAAGTAAACAGGAAAGTAAATAAAGCATAAAAGTTTGGTCCTTCCAAACATATTGATAATTAGACCAAATTGTAGATTTGGATGTATGAGCATTCCTTATATCATGCCTTTTCATTAGCGATTCTTTAATAAATAGATAAGTAATGAAGCTAGATATAATTGAAACAAGGCCGACTGAAAAGAAGAAATAGAAATGATAGTCCATAAAGAAAAAAGCCCCTGTAATGGTTCCAAGTGCTGTTGCTGAATTAGCTAGCCAGTACATCGCTGTAAAAACAAATTTCCGTTGCTCTGCTAATACTAAATCATGAATCATTGCAGTAGAAGCGGGGAAAAACATGCCATTAAGAAATAAATTAATCATAAATAAACCAGCGCTAATATATGGAAGATTAATCCATGGTGAATTAAAGGCTGCAATGACAAGATAGGTTATACCTACCCCTAGTTCTGCAATTATCATCATTTTTCTTCTGCCGATTCTGTCTGATAAGTAGCCACCTATTAATGCGCCAATTATACCAGATAAGATGACTATGATAACAATTACTCCGGTTATCGTAGTTCCAATTAATGAACTAAAATAAACAGAAATATAAGGGATTATTGCACTAGATGTTATAGAAGTAACAAATTGTAAATACATGCGAATACGAAGAGAAATATGCAATTGACTAAATGTTTTCATCATCACGTTTCCCTTCCATTCCAAATAAGCGATAAGCTTGATTTGTAAATGCACGCGTAAACATAGGGTAGGCTTGATCTGAATAGGTTAACCTTGCCCCCATTAAGAATGCTAGGTATCCATAACCAACCTCTTCAGGATTACTTTTTGGTAAAAAACCCTTTTCCATTCCTGTATGAACTATTTCTTGAATATAACCTAAAAAAAGTACGACAAATTCGTCTAGTGCATTAATTTCAGAGAACCTATCTGGCTGTCCAATCACATATTGGACAATGCGGAGTTCTTTTTCTGACTCCATAAATAAATCAAGATGTTTTCGAATAATATCTTTTAATTTTTCTTCGGTTAAATCAGTAAGTTCTTTCTTGGTTTCATTTATAACCTTTTTAAATAATTGCAGAGGTCTATTAACGCATTCTGTAAACAAAGCCTCCTTGTTTTCATAATAAGTAAATACGGTTCCAAAACTAACACCAGCTTCTGCAGCAATATCCTTAATAGTTGTTTTACTAAAACCATTATGTGAAAACAATTTTAACGCTGCCTTAAAAATATCATCTTTCTTTTGTTCAGATCGTGGTTTGGCCATATAAATTCTCCATTCTTTTTAATTGATTGATTAATCAATCATATTATATAAAAGAAAATATTGGTAGTCAATCTTTTATTAAATTTTCAATCTATTTACTCCCCCTCTAAACAGAGACAAAATGAAATAGAGAAGCTGTAAAAGACGAAGAATCTCTAATGTTGCTCTTAAATAAAGCTTCATTCATCTCATCTACTGCTGAGAATTTCTTTTTTTAAATATAGTCAAGTATAATAACCTAATTCGTTTTATTACGCTACAAACACTCGATACACAGGGGAGCAACTCAAGCCTCCTTAGCCACACAGATAGTGAAGAATATTCCGGCTAAGGGGAAAAATGATACAGCATTTTTAAAAACTAATAAAAAAACCAAACAATCACTTTCGTGTGATTTTTTGGTTTTAACATGGGGTGAAATACTTTTATCCAATCTTCTTTTTTTAAGGCTTTCGTTGATGCAACTTATATCACGAACAAGTCATTCAAGTCGATTTCGCCTTTTCTTAATGCTGGATACTCACCATTTGACGGTGTAATAATATAATCTTTTTTCCATTCTTCATGATGATTTATTATCTTTTTAATAGCCCCAACAATAAAATAGATATCCTCATTGCTCATTGTTGGATGAAGGGAAATTCGCACCCAGCCTGGCTTATGCGAAAAATCTCCGTCTTGTATTTCTTTGCTTATTTCTTTGGAATGTTCTTTTGTAATAGATAGTAAATAATGGCCATATGGCCCTGCACATGAACAACCACCTCTTACTTGAATACCAAAACGATCATTCAGTAACTGTGCGACTAAATCATAGTGAATATCTTCGCAAATAATGGAGATAATCCCTAATCTATCTTCGTTTTCTGCTTCAAGAATTCGTAGTTTTTTTATTTTTTTAAGTTCAGTCATTGCTAGCTGTACTAATTCTTTCTCCCTTTTCTCTATTCTTTCTATTCCCATCGCTTCTTTTAATTGAATACATAATGCTGTTTTAATAGCTTGTAGAAATCCTGGTGTTCCACCATCTTCTCTCTCTTCGTCCTCTTTTTTATAAAGAATATCTCCCCATTCATTTGTAAAATCTACTGTTCCTCCGCCTGGATGATCTGGTATATTCGAATAAATGAGATTCCTTGACATGACAAGCACGCCACTCGTTCCAGGACCTCCCAGGAATTTATGAGGGGAGAAATAAACAGCATCTAATCGTTCCTCTTTATTATCAGGATGCATATTCATTGCTACATACGGAGCTGAAGCAGCAAAATCGACAAAGCAATAACCTTTATGCTGATGCATAATTTTCGCAAGCTCATGGTAATTCGTTTTCCTTCCAGTAACATTGGAACACGCTGTAAATGCCCCTATTTTTAATGGTATGTCCTTATATTGCTCTAGCAAGGATTCTAAATGCTCTCTATTTACATCTCCATTTGCATTCGGCTTTATCATGATGACTTCTGCATTTGTCTCAAGCCAGGATAAATAATTAGAATGATGTTCCATATGTGTGACAAAAACTACAGCTATTTTTTCGTTAGTAAAACAAGTATTCTTTAAACCCATTATTCTTTGCAGTTTGTTGACCACTCCTGTCATACCAAAGCCATCAAATAATATAATATCATTCTCATCTGCATGAACATGCTTTTTGATGATTCGTTTTGCATCCGTATATGCTTTTGTCATATAAGTTCCCGTTATATTTGATTCAGTATGTGTATTGGCAACATACGGGCCAAGTTTTTTTGTAATCTTATCCTCAATAGTCTTATATAATCTGCCACTTGCTGTCCAATCCGCATAGAGCAGCTTTTGATTTCCATAAGGTGTAGAAAAGGTTAAATTATTTCCAATGATATTATGCTTAATTTTTGAAAAATAGTGCTCCAATTTAGTATGATATTGGTATACAGACTCACCAACTTTAATTCTGATCAATTTAAAAATCCCCTTTCTCTCTCCTTCTTTAACCTATGTCAAAATGAGAAGAGGGGTTATTGCATTTCGAATTGTTTGAAAAAAATTCATAAGAAGGATGGAACATAACAAATGATTACCTTGCCTGATTATGCACTTGATTATATGGAGAACTTAAACCAGTCTGGACGGAGCAAACTTACATTAAAACAGTATGAATCTGACTTAAAGAAATTCTTTAGCTGGCTCGATATATACAAAGAAAACACTAAATTCGAAACAATTAAAGCTTTGCGTGCCGATGATATTCGCGCTTACTTTCATTATTTAAAGGATAAGCAATTATCACAAGCTACTATTCGCCGCCTTGCATCTGTACTAAGCCGATTAATGATTTACCATCAATGTGTTTGCGCACATGAAATTCATAAACTAGCAGAAGCGTCTCCACTACGTCCTCTAACCACAAAAGACTTTATTACAAGCGAAGAATATAATAAATTATTGCAGCATCTGTTAATAAAGGATATAGAAAGCACCAAAAAATCAGCTAGAAATTATCTGCTATCAAGAAATTGGACAATCGTGGCTTTATTAAAAAACTTTGGACTAACACCTATCGATATATATCGTATCAAGATGAAAGATTTAAACTTAGCACAAGGAGAGCTTACCCTCAATAGAGAGGATGCTCCGTTAACTCTTCCACTTTCTCATGATATAATGACTAAATTACGAGATTACTATTTTTCTATACCGGAAGCGTTTCGCCCAAAATATTATTCCAATGATCCTGTATTTATAGCTTTCAACAATATCTCATATTCCTTCCAATATGATTATGATCGGCAAAAACCAAAAGCACTATCTGTCCGTGCAATCCAAGAAATGATTAAAGATGAAGTAAGAAGAGCAGGCTTACGTAAAATTTCTGCTGTCAATCTTCGAAACGCAGCTATATTAGAGGCATTAGCAACAGGAGCAAGTGATGAGAAGGTAATGCGCCAATTTCATTTAACAAGTGAAGCGGCACTAAGAAGGTATAAACAATATTTACTGAATAAAATGAATGATTGAATGAATAAAAAAGATGGTCCTCAAATTTAAGTGAAGATCCATCTTTTTTATTATTACTGCTGTGTTGCATCATTTTCTTCCCAATATACTTTGCTGAATATGTCAGCAAATGCTTCCATGCTTCGATTCAATTCTGCTTGTGTATTGTCTACTCCACCTACTTCTAAAAGAATAGCACGATCAGAGAAGTTTTGATTATATACCCCATTTCCTTCTTCTTTTCCTTTTAAGAATACACCTCTTGAAATTCCAGGATATTTTTTATCCAATTCAGCATGAAGCTTTTTCGCAAATTCCTGGTTTTTTTCATATCCTTTATTTGCATCGCCAATAATGAATAATAGTTTTGCATAGCTTTTTCCTTCAATTGTTGCTGTTGTCGTTTTTTTCCTAGCTGAATCTCGATGTATATCAATTAAATAGTTTAAATGTTTATTTTCGCTAACTGCTGTCTCAACCACTTCCTTTGATACGCTATAAGATGAAAAATAGTTCCATCCTCTATCAAGAAGTTTTTGGTTAATATTCGTTTTATCTAGTTGAACTCCAATTCCCTCATCTTGTAATAGATTACTTAGTTTATTACTTAATCCAACAACATTTGCTCGTTCATCGGAGCTTACAGCTTCATTTTCATTTGCATTCTTCAAAAGTGGCAAATATGCTTCTAGATTATGCGTATTATAAACTAAAACAGTTTTATTTTTAGGCTCTGTTACTGGTGCTTTATTCTCTGAAGGCTTTTCTTCCTTCTCCACTTTTTCCTCATCTACTTCTTTAGGGTTTTTCATAAGCTCTTCAGAAGGAGTAGACTCAAATGGTAGATTGGCAAGGCTTGTCCCTTCCTCTGCAACAACAATTTCGGTATGAAAAAAAGTTAAGGCAGGTAGTTCTCTTCCTAAAAGCGTTCGTGTGTCGTCTAAACGAATATTAGTGGCAATTTGGAACAGAATATTGCCTAATGAAAGTCCCTTTCCATCTGATTTTGGAAAAAGATGATTTTCACTATGAAATATTTCTGTGTAAATTTCCGTAGTATTGACAGACTTTAAAATACTGGCAACATTATCTGAAGTCAATTTGAAGGAAAAAATAGAAGTTGTAATTCCAGCAATAAGGATAAACATTAGGATGATTCCTAATATTGTTGTATTCAAATACTGGATTAATGTACGCGTTTTGGAGGTTTGCATAATAGGTACATCCCCTTTCTCATACAGATATATGCCTTCTTACTAGAAAATAGTCTTGTAATCTATGAAATATTTGATAGGGAATTGTCATTATTTTAAGGAAGGATTGGAATTTTTATAAATAAGTTGGATGCGTAAAATTATTTTATACAATAAATAAAGTCACTGCCCAAATACATATGCTCTAGGACAGTGACTTTATTTTTCTATTTTATTGAAATGAAAAAAGAAACTCCGCTTCGCAGATTAATTCTCCTGCTACCGTAGCTTTGCCCTTTGCTTTCGCAAAGCTATTTTTCACCTTTTCCACGATGACTTCCATACAAAGCTCATCACCAGGAAAAACAGGCTTTCGAATTCTTGAATGATTAATGCCTGCTAACAAGGCAAATTTATTACTATGCTTTTCTTCACTATGAATGGCTACTGCTGAAACTTGAGCAATAGCTTCAATAATTAGGACTCCTGGCATGATAGGATTATTGGGGTTTTGTCCATTTGCAAATGTATCTTCCTTATTAATTTGCTTTACACCTACAGCCAATTCCCCTTCTTTCAATTCTAATATTTCATCCACTAGAGGCAGAGGATACCGATTTAATATATCCTTCACTTTCTGTAGATTCATCATTTCTTACCACCTAGATTATTTAATTCATTTTGTAGCTCAGCCATAACATTACTTAATTCCGTTGTTATGTCTGCTGGATCTTTCTTCGTTCCGTCCTCATTTTTTAACGAAATAGGATCGCCAAATATGACATGAATTTTTTTACCGCTTAACAGTCCTTTTAAATCCGTTGGGCCACTATATGCAGCTGGTACTAGTGGAACTCTTGCCAAATTAGCAATAGTAGCAGCGCCTTTTTTCAAAGGCACATCCTCTGACGATCTTGTGCCGCTTGGAAAGATTCCGACTATCTTCTTTTCCTTTAATAGTTTAACTGGTGTTTTAATACTACTTGGACCAGGATTTTCTCTATCGACTGGAAAAGCATTAATGCTATGGAGGAATTTAGCTGCTTGCGGTTTAGCAAATAGCTCTTTCTTCGCCATAAAATGAATCTCATTCGGCAGTAAAGAAGTGCCAAGAGCAACCACGTCTATCCATCCAGTATGAGAACAGGAAACGACATAACCGGTGTCCTTCGGTAATTTATCCTTATTAATAACCTTTGTTCTTCCAAAGATTTTTAACACTACATTAGCAAATCGACTCGTAAATGCATACATTTTTTCTTTCTCCTTTTTGTGCAAAATAACTTAATTATCCCATCGGTTCTACTAACTAACAGCGGGTATGAAGGCCCCTCATTGCTAGAAGTTGCACTTTATGTAAAGTTTCCCTATATGAAAGTATTTTAAAAAGAGATAATACTCATTCCTCAAAAAACAGCCACTGATAAATTCAATCTTTTCAACATCTACTATTAGTAGTAGCTACTATATTTATTCACTACCAACTTATTATATCTCATTATTGCTAAAAAAAATAGTGTCTAAGTACTACAAATAGGCACTATCTATATAGTAATAATCATAAATAGAATTTTATATATCCCATTTAAAGGAAGTCACTCAAAAGGAAAATCAAACAACGCAAATGGATGATACATGTATTACCATTTACGTATTTTGCTTATTTACTTTCTAACCAATGAATTGTTCCATTTATTAATGGATGAAACTGACTAGTTGATGAAAATGTATGTTTTCCATTTTCAATAAGTAATGTTTCAACCGTTCCTTTTTCTCGCTTTAAATACTTATTTTTATACTCATCCATATAATAACAGGGGATATCCTGATCTGCTGAACCATGCGCTAATAGGACATCACCAGAAAAAATATCGGCGACTTCTAACGGACGAAAATCTGCTAATGATTCAAAATAGGTTTGATAAAAGGAATAACCATTAAAATCAACCACTTCTTTTTCTGCTAATTCGCTCAACCTTTCCGTACCAAATATTCTTCTTATATCAAAGTCTGGTTTTCCGACAGCTGCCCACTGAATTAAACGGCTAACTCGTGAATCATTAATAGCAGTAAATAAGGCAACAGCTCCACCGAGACTATGACCAAGCAAAATAAGTTCCTTTATCGAAAGCTCTGCATATGCAAATTGAATAATCGCTTCTGTTTGCTCTATTAAATCGGATAATCGATTACGACCATATTCACCACTCGATTCACCACAACCTTTATAATCAAACCGAATCACTAAATACCCTTTTTCAGTAAGCAAATTACTAGTCTTTACAAATAGCCGATCTACACCTATTCTACTGCCAATTAATCCATGACAAATAATCACCGTTTTATAGTCATTATATTTTTCTTTAGGATAATCGATAGAAAGTACGATATTGTCATCCTTCCATTTGATCGTCTTCACCTCAGTCATTTCTAGTTCCTCCTAATTACTATTTATAATTACTTATTATATATTATTCCTACCTGTTTAGTAAGTTTAAAACAAAAATTTTCTGAATTCTTTTTTCATCATCCCAAATATTCGCCTTTTTTCACCATTTATTTTATCAAAATATAATTATGATAAAATAGCTTTAGTGAAAAAAATATCTACTGACCAAAATAGACGGTCATCATAAAAGGAGATTTCTATGTATTATATTGATTATCATCATCATTCCAATCATTCATTTGATTCAAAAGCAATAATGATGGAAATTTGCGAAAATGCAATAAGCAAAGGAATAAATGAAATTTGTTATACAGAACATTTTTCAGTTAATCCAAATGCTCCAACCTTTGGGCATATGAATTGGACAAACTATCTAGCTGATATAAAAAAATGCCAGGCTGCTTATAAAGATCAACTTACAATAAAGCTAGGGATTGAATTATGCGAACCTCATTTAATGCGAGAGCAATATAAAGACGCATTATCCAGTATTCCGTTTGATTATATTCTCGGTTCTGTTCACAATCTTGATGGACTAACCCTTCGAAAATATATGAATGCACATCCTGAAGAGGATATTTATCTAGCATATTTTAAAGAAATGCTAGAATTAGTTACCTATGCGGATATCGATGTCCTTGCACATTTTGATTTAATGAAGCGCTATGCACATACGACTAGAGGACTTTATGCCTTTTCAGACTATGAAGATATCATTGCTTCCGTTTTAAAAACAGCTATTAAAAGAGGCATTGGGTTAGAAATTAATACTTCAGGCTGGAGAACAAGCTTAAATGAATCTTTGCCATTTATCGAAATATTAAAGCTTTATCGAGAACTAGGTGGAGAAATTTTAACGATTGGATCTGATTCCCATAGAAAAGAAGATGTGGGTGAAGGATTCATCCAAGCGCTTAATCTAGCAAAAAATGCAGGGTTTAGTGCTTATTATCTATTTGAAAAAAGAAACCCTGTTCGAATTGATATGTAAATAAGTGCAGAGGGATTATTACATTAAATGACCTAACCATTAATGAGAGTTTTCCTTCACACCATAGGGATGTGTCAGTCTATCGATTACCGATAGTATTTAATGGGAAAATTTTTATCGTGTGCGCAAATTTAACAATTAATAGAAAAGAAGAGTGTCCAATGAGACACTCTTTCGGTTTAAATAAAGGAAACAATAAGCTCTGCTTTCCCCTTTAATTCAAATGCACCAAATTTATTGGGAAGCAAGAAATGATCCCCTTTTTGGAATGCGTATTCTTCTCCACTCTTCGTTAGAGAACCATCTCCCTCTATTACGCTGCATAAAAGGAAAGCTTGATTTTGCTCTTTAGTTGCCTTTCCATCGAGTGACCATTTTTCAACTGTAAAATAGTCACATTCAACAAAGCTTGTAATCTCTATATCCCCTTGTTGTTCAACAGATGGAGAAGTTGCTGCTAATTGATGTGGAACGGTCGTAACATTGATCGATTGCTCAATATGTAATTCCCGAGTATTTCCTTCTGCATCACGGCGATCATAGTCATAAACACGATATGTTGTATCCGAATTTTGTTGGGTTTCAAGAATGATAATCCCTTCCCCAATAGCATGAATTGTTCCGCTTGGCACAAAGAAGAAATCACCTTTTTTAACAGGAACTTTATTTAATAACTCATCCCATCTATTTTCAGCAATCATTGCTGCTAATTCATCTTTTGTTCTAGCATGATGGCCAAAAATAATTTCTGCCCCATCCTGACAGTCAATAATGTACCAGCACTCTGTTTTGCCAAGTTCTCCATTTTCATGAACCTTTGCATAGTCATCATTTGGATGAACCTGTACAGATAAGTCTTGATTTGCATCTAATATTTTTGTTAATAAAGGAAAACGATCGCCTTCCATATTTCCAAAAAGCTCACGATGATTTTCCCATAATTGTTCTAAATTTTTCCCTGCTAATGGTCCATTCTTGACAACACTTTGTCCATGAGGGTGTGCGGAAAATGCCCAGCATTCCCCTGTTGATTCACTCGGTATTTCATAGCCAAAGCTACGCAATGCTGTACCGCCCCAAATTCTATCTTTAAAAACCGGATTAAAAAATAATGGCTCGCTCATTCGATTACGGAACTCCTTCTTTACAATATTTACTAGACTATTCTACCATATTCTCCATTAAAACGGATTTTATTTTCAAAAATAGAAAATGAAAGATCATTAGGAATGGCCTCTAGCTATCTAAAATAAAGCATACATTATTTCTACTAATACAAAAAATAAGACTCTCCTTATAGAAACTTTACCATTTCTTTAGGAGAGTCTTATTTTGTTATGCACCTGTATTGAATTGCTCTTTTTTCGGAATAATCGTTTCTTTTCTAATCGTTTTCCCATGCAAATAGTAATAAACTGCAATACCAATTAAAATATAGATACTACTAAAAGAATAAAATGCATTTAAGCCAATTGCATCCCCAATAATCCCAACTAAATAAGAACCGAAGCCAATCCCTATATCAAAAATAGATAAGAACGTTGCCGTTGCAAGTCCTCTTCTATGTGGTGCTGCTTTTTGAATGGCAATGGTTTGAAGACAAGGAAACATAGATCCGTATCCTAACCCAATTAATGCTGCTGAAAGTAAAAACATCCATTCAGATTCAGCCATGCCAAGCAAAATCATTCCAGCGGAGAATAAAACAATACAAGGATATACAATCTTATTTGCACCATAGCGATCAAACCATTTTCCAGCAAAAGGTCTTGCCATTAGCATAAAGATTGCATATACAACAAAGAAATAACCTGAAACACTAATAAAGCCTTTATCCTCTGCATAAACAGATACAAAGGAGAGTATCGACGAATATACAATTCCGAATATTGCCGCTACGATACTAATTTTCACTGCAGTATTTTCAATAATTTGATTGAATCGAATGCCTTTCTTCTCTGTATGCTCTATTTCTGACATTTCCATTTCTGGCGCATGTTCAATTTTCATAAATCCGCCTGTTAAAATGGCAAAGAATGCAAAAATAATTGCTAGAATAAATAGAGTGGAAGTTCCCCAAGAATTAATTGCCTGAAGACCAATAAATGGACCGATAACCATTGCTAAATTCATGCTCATGGAATAATACCCCATGCCTTCTCCTCTTCTGGAGCTTGGCAGAATGTCCGCAACAATTGTTCCTGTTGCAGTTGTTGCCATCCCAAATCCAATACCATGTAAGGCACGAACAAATAGTAAACCGCTTAGAGAGTCAGTAAATAAATAAAAAACGGAGGCACTTAAGAAGATAAGTAAAGATGTTAGGAAAATGGCCTTTTTCCCAATCTTTTGCATTAAATTACCAGCTATTGGCCGGATGAGAATAGCTGTAATAATGAAAACCGTAACAATTAGGCCAGCTGAAGACTGTTTTTGATTTAATTCGCGAATTGCATAAATTGGTAATGAAACTAATAAAAAATAAAATGTCATAAATAAAAAAAAGTTACTTACCCATATTTGGATAAATCCCCTTGTCCATAATGCTTCTTTTTTCACTTATTTTCCTCCTTGATTGCTAATGAATGGGACCAGCCTAATATAATTTGATGTAAATATTCCCATGATTCAGCTGGTAATTGTGCAAGTAAGCCCTTGTTTGCTTGTAAAACAGCCTCTTCCCATTTTGCGTATTCTTGTATTGCTATATCGGTTAGAAACACTTTATTTGTGCGTCTGTCTTCTCCTTTTACTTGGAGAACATAATTTTTTTCCACGAGCTTTTTAACTGTACGAGTAACAGGTGGAGCTTCAATCGATAAATATTCAGCAATTTCTTTTTGGGCAAGTGGACCGTTCTCTTTTAATACATATAAAATTGCCCATTCTGAACTATATATATCAAATGGCTCTAACGCTATATTTAATTCCTTCGTAAATTGTCGAGCAAGCTGTTGGATAGAATGGAATAAGTCATGAGTCTTGTTCATATCTTTCTCCGATCTAAAATTAATTACCTAGGTAACTATATCATAGTATATTGGTTGTAGGCAATACTATTTTTAAACATTGGTGTTAATCAAACGTTTGATTAAGAGAGATATCGCTTTCAAAAAAAGGTGCTTTCTATCCATATTATTACATCAAAAAAACTCCTAAGTAGTTGAGCTAACTAATTAGGAGCCATTCACATGTTAGGACAGTTTGTTTTGAAATGCATTTTGTGTTATAAAATGGTCATTTGATCACCAGTATAGATGGTTCCCGTCTGAATAACACGAGCATAAATGCCGAAATGATTATTTCTTTCTTTCACTATCTGCTTTAATAGCTGAGGCTGCCTTGTTCCTGTTATTGGATCAACCGTTATGATCATACATCTTTCACAGAATTGATTAATTTCGAGAATTACTTCTGAACCAATTTTAATTTGCTTCCCCATTATATCCTGTTCTTTTATGCCCATCTCTTTTCGATCATAAATAATATTTCCCCTAAATCGTCTCTCATCAATTGGTTCACCGTATGAGGAAGATAATTCTGCAAGAGCTTCTGTTGAGATAAGAAGAATATTGTCTACTTCAATCGCTGGGATTGGAACATTGGTTGGGGAATATGTAATGGACTCTAATGTTCGATTTGTTTCTTTTTCCATTCTTTCTACTAATGCTTTTTCATTCCAATCAAACTCTGCTCCATCACTTGCTATCACTTTTAGCTTAGGAAAAACTTCTATCGACTCTTCTCCTAAAAATTGTGCTTTGTATGTAACCATTTTAGGAAATTGCGTAATGGTTAAATGCTTGTTCTTATTTGTTTTATCAATAAATGCATGACTTCTATCCCCATAAATTCCGTATGACATAATTTTTGCCTTTGAAAGATATTCCCCTGTAAAGGATTTTACCGGATACCGCATAATTTTTTGGATAGTTCCAAAGATCATACCTTCCCCTCCCTTTCTCCTTATTCCATTAAAACAAAAAAACTCTCTAAAACCAATTACTTTAGAGAGTTTTTTGAAAATTATGGTTTGGTTTCTTCCATGTCGACAGATAACAAACGTTCGGTTCTTGTATCAAAGGTTAAGTTTACAAACACACCAATTTCTTTTTGATCATTTTTTACAATAAGCTTAAACTTTTCAACAGAAGTTCCCTTTTTATCTTCCTTGCCTACATGCAGATAATCAGTTACTTCACTATTAGGATATTTTTCTTGTGCTTTTGTCATGGCGATTCTTCCCCATTTAACATAGGAAGGTAGCCCTTCTGCTTCTGCATGGATTGGAATGTTTATCTGCATAAGGAATAAACCAACTAATAAAATATTTATGAATGGAAACTTTAATATTTTCATGTATGCATCTCCTTTCATTCTACATTTAGTATGAACTTTCTATAAAAAATTATGTATTTTTATATGTTAACTTTTTTAAAAAATTAGTTGACATATAAAAAGTAGAGAAGTATAGTTATTTTAGGAAATTATTAAAAGGAGTGACGACTTTGAAACCGTGGAAAGCTTTAGATATTACAATGATTGCATTATTTGTTGCTTTTATGGCAGTTGGTGCCAATGTAACCAGTTTTCTTGTTATTGGAGGAGTTCCTGTTACACTTCAAACCTTTTTTGCAATCCTTGCAGGTCTACTTCTAGGCAAAAGACTAGGAAGTTTTGCAATGGTAGTTTATATGCTCGTTGGACTTATCGGGATTCCTGTATTTGCGGAAGTATCTGGAGGACTCATTATTTTAACCAAACCATCCTTTGGATTTATTTTAGCTTTTATTCTTACTGCCTTTATTGTTGGCTTAGTTGCCGAGAAAAAACAATCGATTCCAAACTTTATTTTTAGTGCATTTATTGGCTTATTAATCAATTACATAATCGGTACAAGCTGGATGTATATGGCATATAAATTATGGTATTTGGCACCTTCTGGGTTTACTTATCAACTGCTTTGGTCCTGGATGGCTTTCCCTCTTATAAAAGATGTTATTCTTACCTTTATCGCAGGAGTAGTCGGTTACCGCTTATATAATTCAGTAATAAAGAAAAGCTCACTGCAAGTACATTTTCATTCAGATTCTACACATCAAAAATTTGACCAAAGAAAACTAAATAGATAAACTGAAAAGCCGAATATGAAAATCAATTAAAAAGCCAAACAATTACGATTTTATCGTGTAATTGTTTGGCTTCGTCTATGCCTGGAATACATATAACTGACACTCATTTTACCAAAACTGATAATTTCCTATCCGTTTCGCCATTTTACGACCATATACTCAAGAATCCTGTCTATTTCTGCGGTTTCCCGAGAAATATTCCATTATTCCATTCCCTATTTTTCCTACCATCAAACATTATCTAACTTGCATTTTAAAGGAATAATCAAGCGATTCTAATTCATCTGTTAAAACATGTATTTCTACTTCCAAATTTCCTGGCTGATTCAATAGAAGATTTTCTGCAAAGTAATGCCCCTCTTTCTCTTTTGTTAAAGGAAAGGATGTTTCATTTTCCCCATTGATTAAGCCTATCGTAATTTGTTCGATTGGATCAATCGGGTTTCGACTATTATCAAATACAAACACTTCATATTGATTTTGAACACCTGTTTTTTTAGGGGTAATAGATAAGCTAATATTCTCATTATACCCTAGTTCTGCTTCCTCATAAAATGGCAAATCAATTGGCAAGGTTGGTGTTTGGATTTGTGTAAAAACGCTTGTTACCAGTAATACCAAAATTCCAAGCGTAATCTCTATTTTAATCGATACTTTATAGAACTCTTTCTTTTTTAAAAGAAGCCTGCTAACTAAATGATAGGCTCCGAAAATTAGCATAAACACTAGTAAAGCCACCTTAATAAGCAAAACTTTCCCGTATGTCGTGCTAACTAATGAATGAAAATCTGGTATTAATAAAGAAGCGTTTATTGCTCCAGAAATACAGAGTGCAGCAACGGAGAAAAGGGCCCATAGCGAATATCTTTCCATACTAGACCAATATAAATCATGTCCTTCTCCTTCACTCGCAAAAATCCCTTCCCTTAAAAATAAAAGGATGACAAGCATCCCACCAAGCCAAATGGAAGCTGCGACCAAATGAGTAAAATCAAACAAAATCGCCACCGTTTCATATGGAGAACTAGACGGATGACCAAGAAATGCTTTTGAGAGCATTATGCCTAAAAACGCTAATCCAGGGATAGTCAGGCGCTTTCTGTCTGTGTATGTTTCCATTTTCCAAATGTAAAGATGGCTCAAATAGAGGATAACCAACAAGATTGTTTGCAGAATCCAGATGGTCCCTTCTTTCGTACTTTTCAGGGTTTCCAACAAATTACTGATGCTTAAGGATGCTAGTAAACCTCCACCAGCATAGCTTTGTGTCTGTATGAAAATGGAGCTGATAATACTGATTGCTAGTAATGCTATTGCTGTAATCGAGACAGTTTGGGTCCTTTTTATTAAACTATTGGATAATTTCTTGCCCTTATACCATATCAAATAGAACAATAATATCCCCATATATAAAGAAAATCCGATATAAAGGAAGCCTTTATTTATCATTGTACTTATAAATGTAAACATATTTCCATTTTCTTGTTGTGTTGGGAAAGCCGTTCCCTCAGGTAATTCTCCAATACTAAAAGGAATCATTCCTGAAACAGAATGTCCATCTGCTGATACTACTCTCCACTCAACTGTATAAATATCGTTAGGTAAATCTGGCTGTAAATCTACTGTCATTGATTTCTCTGTTTTGGGGTCTATCTTAACATTTTTCTGATCTACTCTCTCTCCAGATGAGTTTAAAACATTTAATATCGTAAAACCAGTTTGGATTTTTTCATTAAATTCTATGTAAACATTTTTCGGTGCTGTTTCTAATATTTCATTTTCATTAGGAGTGGAATTAGTAATATATGCATGGGCAGATACTGTATTAACTCCGATAAAATAAAATATAAGTGCAGCTAATTGTAACATTAGTAGCTTTTTCCATTTCACTTTTTTCATCACGTCCCTCTATGTTCATCCTGCACCACTCAATTATAGCGAATGAACCACAATTCGTACAAGGAAGAGATCGACTAGGCAATAATTCCGTTTATTCTGATATATGAAACTTCCATTAGTTGAATCAATTGTACCTATACGGTTAAGCGATCTCCACCTACTCTCATTCTCTTAAGAAAAAAACCTCTCACCTAATAGCTAGAATACAGTCGTTATTTGTCTAAATAATAGCATATTTTGCGCTTTCCCGAGAAATATATATTAATTTTTTTATATAAATATCGTATATTTTCCTTCATGGCGGTAAAGAATAAGAACAAAATAAAAAGGAGGTAAGTCAATGGATATTAGCATGACTGCTGATGAAGTAATGTTGGCTATTCAACAATTACGTTCAAATGGCATGAATATGAATAAAAAGAAGGTAAAGCAAAGCCATCCAGAATTAATGCGCCATGCGCTACATTATTTCCCTGATTGGAACAGTGCGGTTGAAAAAAGTGAATTAGCTTAATAGTTAACCGAACGATTGCTTCTTAGACCTACATATTCAAGATCGTGTAAATAACACCATAGACTTACGAAAAGGGACTTCTGTTACCCATTTTTACATACACAATAAAAGATATCTAAAAAGAAGAATACAGAAGCTCATCGAGGCTTTCCATAAACATGAAAACCATCTTTAACAGGCAAGATGGCCATTTATTGGAAAGCTCTCTTTTTATTTCCATTCCATAGCACTAATAGTAAGGAAGAAGGGTACTATATTACGATGAAGGAATTGATAATTTTACTTAAGAATGGGAATCGATCTGCTCTCCTTGCTGCACTCGTAAATACGATTATTTCCCTCTTAAAAGGAGTCGCATTTTTCTTATCTGGCAATGTCGCTATATTTGCAGAAACCATGCATTCCCTTGGCGATGCAGCCAATCAATTTTTAGTATTTATTGGATCGGCATTAAGCAAAAAAGACCCTACCAAGCGGTTTCCTGGTGGATTTGGCAGACTTGTAAATATTGTTTTATTATTTGCCGTCCTTATCGTCGGAATAATGGCATATGAAACAGTCAGAGAAGGCATCGACCATGTCATTAACCCCCAGGAATCAACCGCCTTTTTGCTTATTATCAGCGTTCTTTCTCTATCTGTATCTCTTGAGTTTATTGTGTTAACAAAGGCTATGAAAGAAATTGTCACAAATGCTGGGGTAAAAACAAGAGGTTTGAAACTTTATTCATCTAGTTTTACCTATTTAAAATCGGCAAAACCGGCAACAAAATTGGTTTTTTTAGAAGATTCTGTTGCAACTGCCGGAGGAATATTAGCAATCCTCGCAGTTGTTGTAACGGAATATACAAATTTTAAACAAGCAGAAGGGATCGTATCTATTGTTATTGGATTACTTATGTTTATTGTAGTTGGAAGAGTGTTCTTAGATAATGCAGCAGGTGCGATTGGTGAAGCTGATTTAGAAATGCAGGGGGTAATTGGTAACATCGCTATGAAAGATCCAGATGTAAGAGATATTCAAGGGCTTGCTGTATTTAAAGAGGGGGAAGATTTTCATGTAGAGCTAAGCATTGAAATTGATAGCAAATTAACGGTAGAACAAGTAGATAAAATAAGACAGCGAATTGAGAAACAAATACTAACAGAAAAAGGAGTTTCTGATATCATCATTGAATTTGATAAGGATGATGGAATTTTAAATTGGCCAAATTCCATTCATAAAAATGAAAAAAGAAAGAAAATGCTAGAAAAACATTCCTCTTGGAAAAATGTTGATTAATTCAATTGACGTAAATATCCTTCCATCGTTGTGAAATAATATATATGTGAAAAGGTCAGGATTATCCTCTTTCATTAGAACCCTGACCGAAAAATATGCTATTCATTTACCGCATCTTCAAAAGGTGCAAAAAAAACGCCTTTAGGGGCAAGGATATTTGTTTCTGATTCCTCTTCTCTTCCGTTAACTTCATAAACCCCTGCTGGGAAGTAATCATAATAGCCAGATTTCACGTGTAAATCGACGTAATATTCATCCAGTTCCCTCATTAATAGATGATAAGCTTCCCTATCGATAATTTCACCTAAATCATCCAATTCAAAATTCTCTTTTAGCGCTTCTATGAAAGGTTCATAAGAGTCTGCAGCAACATATAAATCTACATCACAGCATTCCATGCAGAGCAAGACCTCTTCTCCTTTTATATTTTCATATGCATAATCGACCATTTCTTTTAAAATCTGTTGTATTTTATCTTTATTAACCAAATTCATGGTTGTTTTCACTGCAATTCCCTCCAACTTTTTACAAAAGCTATACAATTAACCTATAGCTTTATCATACACAAAAATAAGTACAAAATGAAATGATATCCTTTTGTATTTGCAATGATTACATCACTATTTTTTTTACTATCTCATAGGAACGTAATCGATCTGTTTGGGAATAGACTTGGGTATTTATTATTATTTCATCTGCTTGCGTTTCATCTAAGAACGCTTGTAATTTTCTTGCGACCGTTTCCTCCGAACCAATAATAGAAGCTTTAAGTTGCTTCTGTACAATCGATTTTTCATAAGTAGTCCACAGTGCTTCCATATTTGGAACCGGCGGCTTTAGTTGGGTCGGAGTGTTTCGAATTAGACTTAAAAATTGCTGTTGTGAAGAAGTTGCAAGAAATTCTGCCCTTTCATCTGTGTCTGCCGCAATAATATTTACCCCCACCATTGCATAAGGTTGCTTCAATTTATCCGACGGTGTAAACGAATTATAATAGGTATTGAGAGCAGGCACTGTATAATCTGGTGAAAAATGGCTTGCAAAAGCAAATGGAAGACCAAGACTTCCTGCTAATCTCGCACTAAAATCACTGGATCCTAATAACCAAATCGGTATTGCCAATCCTTCTCCAGGAATTGCTCTTACAGACAATCTAGTTTCCTCATGTGATTTTAAGTACGTACTTAATTCCTCCACTAATTCAGGAAAGTCATTTCCATCACTTGGATAACGACGTAAAGCCCTTGCAGTCAACTGATCACTTCCAGGTGCCCTGCCTAAACCTAAATCAATTCGATTAGGATACATGGATTCTAACGTTCCAAATTGTTCGGCAATAACTAATGGTGAATGATTCGGAAGCATGATACCACCAGAACCAACTCTTATTTTACTTGTTCCTCCAGCTATATAGCCAATCAACACTGATGTTGCACTGCTAGCTATTCCAGGCATGCTATGATGTTCTGCAACCCAATAACGGTTATAGCCCCATTTTTCAACATGGCGAGCAAGCTCTAAACTATTTTTAAAGCTTTCTGTAGCATTACTGCCTTCTTTTATTGGTGCTAAATCAAGTACAGAGAACTTTATATCTTTCAGAGTTTTTCCCATAATCCCTCATCCCTTCCTTTATCTCCTTCCATACTATAACTGACTTTTTTAGTCTTCAAGTTTATTGCTTGTATAAGGATGTTTAGCCTCTCACTCTAAATGATTCAATAATTGCTTGCTATTCATATATTCCAATGTTTCTTTCTGATAATTTGACAGAATATATTCTATTTGTGGCATCGGAGACACAATCGGTATTTTTTTCTTTTTAATAATCCGGATAATCGGCTTTGCTGTTGATTTGGACTCCTTTATCATCCATTTATCTTTTTTCTTCTGAAGTGTTAAATCGATAATACCTAAATGATTTCCCCAATTTCCTGCTTGTACAGTTGGTTTTCCATTGATTAATCCCTTATCATGATTCACACCTTTCGGCCCCTTTGCCCCCTTTACCGGAAAGATGCCGTGGGTATGGCCATAAAGAATGACATCAATTCCTTCCACCTTACTAATATCTCGAACATTATTTCCTGATTTCGGTCTATAATTCTGATCAGAATACAATCCCGCATGTACTAACGCAATTATTATATCAGCACCTTTTTTTTTCATTTGAGGTACAATTTCTTCTGCTGTTTTTCGCATATTCTTTATAATTAATCTATTTTCAAAATGTTCCTTATCCCAAACTTGTGTTATTGGCGTAATAAGTCCAATTACTCCCACCTTTAACTTTTCCATTTCTCCATTTTCATTTACTACATCTTTATCCAGTAGTAAATATGGTTGAAAAAAATGGATGTCGTCTTGTTCATACTCATTGCGATCATCTACATATATATTCGCATTTGTATATGGGAAATCTGCCCCCCTTAATGTATTTAAAAGAAAATCAAGACCATAATTAAACTCATGATTTCCAACTGTTGCTGCATCATATCCCAATAAATTCATACTTTTATATGCAGGATGAATGTCGTTCGAATAAAACATCGGAGAACTTGCAACAAACTCCGCCAATGGACTTCCCTTTATAACATCTCCTACGTCAAATAATAATGTATTTCTTTGTTCTTTTTTTGCTTGCGTTATCAAACTTGCCACTCGATTATATCCATATTCAATCGTTTTCTTTTTTTTCTCATAATTATAATCCAGTAAATAAGAATGAATATCCGTCGTTTCTAATATACGAAGTTTAACGGTAGGTTCCTTCAATGTTTCACTAATTGCTTCTATTTGGATAACATTTAGTTGCATAAAAAGGATAAGTGTGATGGAAAGAATAAATAATAATTTCTTTTTCATTTGGCTATCTCCCCTTTTTCCCAGCTTTCCTTCGATTCTTTTAGTTTATACAGATGAGGTTAGAACTACACAGTAATCACAATCGGATTCTACAAAATGATTCCCTGTATTAGAAAAATCGGGAAAATTGTCAACAAATTAGAAGTTTTGATAGCTTTTGTCTTGTTGCAGGAAATTTCTTAACAGTTCTATAAATATTACGGTAGAGATGTTCTATTACGGTGATAATTACAAAGGAGAGAGAGAAATGAAGGCATATACGATAAGGGAAGCATCAAAAAAACTTACGACAACCCCAACAATGTTAAAACAATGGGAAAAGGACTTACAAGGAATAATCATGATACCAAGAACAAAAACAGGTGCACGTATTTATACAGAAAAAGAAATTACTTTACTTCATGAAGTCAAAAATTTATATAAAGAAAAAAGGAAAACAAAAGAAGTGAAGGAATCATTAACGATGCTAATTAATCGACCTAAAAAAGAAGAAAGTAAAGAAGAAGATAAAGCAGAGCAAAACGAAAATACTTCGATTGAAGTACTTAAAAAAAATACTAACGACACACTAGAATCGAATTATCCGTACACAGCGGAACAAAACTTCCGATTGCTGCTATCCTCCTTGGAAAATTATAAACAAGATTTTCTAGAAGAGGTCAAAGGGGAAATCAGAAATGGTATTAAAAAAGAAGTTTTAGAAACAATTACAAAGGAAATAAAAGCAGGCAATGAAGAAGCCATTCATCACATTACAGATACTGTGAACAAAACACAGGAAACAACGACTGAACATTTAGAGGAGTTTTCAGAACTATTACATACAAATACAGAAAAAACAGCGATAGAATATGAAGAAATTCGCTCTAAAATAAAAAAACTTTCACAAATATCAAAAGCAGAAAGAAAAACATATTCTAAACAATGGACATCAAATGTGTCTTCTACCAAAGAAATGAAATCAATGATTGAAAACCTTTCAAAATCTAATGAAGAATTAAATAAAACAGTTGAACAACTAAACGAAAATGATCAATATTTAATGGAAACACTTCGTTTAGAAAGAGAACAAATAGATAAAGAAATTAAACAAAGAGAAAGAAACTTTCAAGAATTAGTGCAAACCTTCCGTCATACAGCTGCCTCTCATGAAAAAAAGAGACAGTGGTGGAAAATTTGGTAATCTTATTTTATTAGACTATTTATGCAAAATCATTAAAGCTACGTAAAATTTCTTTAAAGAGTAAGCAAACTTTTTTCAAATTTGCTTACTCTTTTTCTTTTGGTCATTTTATATGATAGTATGGTAGTGAAGAAATGTATTAGTATGTATTAATTGGAGGTCAAGATGTCTACAAATTATAAAATTTTATTCCTTGATATTGATGGGACGATCCTCACACCGGATGATACGATTCAAGACTCAACCAAAAAAGCAGTTCAGTTAATGAAGGAACAAGGATTAGAAGTCTTCTTAGCTACTGGAAGACCATTACACGAAATATCTCATATAGGGGAAACACTTGCGATAAAATCATTCATCGGCTACAATGGCGCTTATGCTATACATAATGGTAAAGACGTATTTAGACAACCAATGAGTCCTGACTTAGTAACTAAATACTTAGAAATTGCAAATGATAAAGGAAATGAACTAATTTTATATACAAATACACATAACCTTCTTTCTCATCCTGACGAGGAGATGACGAAGCAATTTAGCAAGAAGTTCCATCTTAAGCAAAATAGAACATTTACACTTGATGAGAAAGAAAATATCCTTGGAATTACAGTTGTGAACTTAAAAGAAAAGGATATTGCCTTATACGAAGAATTTCCTGATATTCATTTATCCCAAGTAAATATCGATGGATTTAGACATTCCTATGATGTAATAAGTGATAAAGTCAATAAAGGATTTGCCGTGTCACTGATTCTAAAAAGATTAGGGATTGAGAAGGAATTCTCCATCGCCTTTGGAGATGGTCTTAACGATAAAGAAATGTTGCAAGTAGTAGGGGAAGGCTTTGCAATGGGAAATGCTCATGAAATGTTATTTTCTTATGCAAAACATAAAACAACTTCTGTAACAGATTCCGGAATTTATAATGGGTTAAAATGGCTAGGATTGATTAAAGAATAAAATTTTACATAATACTGCTGTCTAAAGACTTTTTCAAAATTTTAAAGGGTCAGACTCCTTATCCACTGGAGACTGACCCTTTTATTACACTTCCGAACTATTCTCGCCTACATTTTCGCCATTTAGATGCTGCAAAATTTTCTTATCGTAATATTCTTCATTCATTTTGTAAGAAATTTCAAATGCAGGCGTTGTTGCAAACTCTCTTTTTATAAAATAATAATTTTCTTCTTTTATTGGCTCTGTTAAATCAAGCATGATTGTAATCTCAAGTGAAATAAGATTTTTGTTTTTGGTAATTGTTACAGTTGGATTTGTGCTTCTTCCAACTTTATTTATTAGCTTCTTATTAAAAAGCATAGAAAAATATAGCTCATTGCCACTTTTATTCTTCTTATTCAGTTTCAGTAAATAGGAATCGCCTAGATCTACTAATTTCTCTTTATCCATATTTTCTATTGCTAAAATTAATCGTATGTACGTACCTTCTACTGGTGAAATGTTTATTTTTGTTGTACTCATTTGTAACCTCCTCTTACTTGAAACCGCAAAATTGACCCTTTTTATCATATGACAACATACCCTTTATTATAACGAAAAAAGTGTACCAATAAGATAACAGGATAAATCAATAATATTATTTCAATATATTTTTTCTGTTATAACAGTACTACCTTTTTCTCCTACCTTGTATATTCTTGTCTTTCTTAAGTTATATTGCAAATAAAATGCTTATAAGTTTTTCAAATCGAAAGTTAATGCTTTTAAAAGGAAAAAAATAAATCTAAAGTGTATAATAAAGGATATTACCTTATTAATAGTTAAAAGGAAAATTTAGGTTGAGGAGTTTTGAATATGAAGGAAATTAAAACAGTAGAAACATTTGAAGAAATCATTAACAATGGCGAAACAAATATCGTAAAGTTTTTTACCACTTGGTGTCCAGATTGCACAAGAATGGATATGTTCATAGGGGAAATTATGGAAGCTAATAACGATAAAACCTGGTATAGCCTTAATAAGGATGAATTACCAGAAATAGCTGAAAAGTATGACGTAATGGGAATTCCAAGTCTGTTAATTTTTAAAGATGGCAAAAAAACAGGTCACCTACATAGTGCCAATGCAAAAACACCAGAACAAGTAGAAGAATTTTTGACAGCACAAAAGTAAATTTTTTGATAGAAAAGACGAGAAGAATTCCCTTCTCGTCTTTTCTATTGCCTTTTCTACTCTATAATCAACCAGTGTTGCGTAAACCTGCAGCAATACCATTAATCGTTAGAAGCACTTGATTCATTAATTCCTTATCCGGTATTTCTTGTTCACGAAGCTGTTTAATTAACTCTACTTGGAAGAAATTCAATGGGTCGACATATGGGTTTCTTCTATAAACAGATTCTTGAATTGTCGGCGTATGATCAAGTAATTCTTCAATTCCCGTAATTTCGAGTAATATTGCCTTTGTCTTATCATATTCTTCTTTAATATTTTGATAAATGCGATTACCAATAGCTTCATTTTCAACAAGGGAAGAATATTCTCTAGCAGTTGTTAAGTCTGCTTTCATTAGAGCCATTTGTAAATTATCAATCGTGGATCGGAAGAATGGCCACTTAGCATACATTTGCTTTAAAATTTCAATATTGCCTTGCTTTTGATTTGCAAATTCAGAAAGACCAGTACCAGAAGCATACCATGCAGGTAGCAATTGCCTACTTTGAGTCCATGCAAATACCCATGGAATGGCACGTAAATTTTCAAATGTAGTTTTATTTTTTCTACTCATTGGTCGAGAACCAATTTTTAAGTTTCCTATTTCGTTTAAAGGTGTCGCTTCTTTAAAATAGGTCATAAAATCAGGATCATTAAATACTAGTGATTGATATTTTGCCAAAGAAATAGCAGATATTTCTTCCATGGAACTTTCCCAAAGGCTTCTTTCCTCTTTATGTTCACTAATATCCTTCGAGATATGAGCAATTGCCATTAACAATGTCGACGTTGCTTGTTCCAAGCTTCGATAAGCAATATCTTCCAACAAATAACGAGAAGATAATACTTCCCCTTGTTCTGTAATCTTTACTCCATCCCCTAATGTTTCAGCTGGTTGAGATAGAATGCTTTTATTTAAAGGACCGCCGCCACGACCAAGGGAACCACCGCGGCCATGGAAAAACTTCAAGCCGATTTGATAATTGCTTGCCATTTGGTGAATCTCTCGTTGTGCCTTAAATAGCTTCCAGTTCGCCGTTAATGTACCGCCATCCTTACTTCCGTCAGAATATCCTAACATAATTTCCTGTTGGTCATTATGCCGTCTTAAATGCTCTCTATATACTGGCATACGAAATAAAGTTTCCACAATTTCTGGACCTGCAATTAAATCCTCGATTGTTTCTAATAATGGTGCAACATTTAAATGACTTTCAACTGTTCCATCAGCATGTAAGCGATAAATTCCCGCTTCTTTTGCCAATACAAGCACCTCAAGAATATCACTTGGTGATCGTGTCATACTTATTAAATAAACATTAATTGCACGCTCACCAAATTTTTTATGAGCTTCCCTAATCATCGTAAAAGTACTAATCATTTCCTGTGTTTCTTTTGAGTAGTCTTCGTTTAGCAAAAGAATCGGACGAGGATCTTTTAAAACAGACTCCAATATACCTAATTTTTCATTTTCAGGTAGATTTTTATAATCATCTGTTATGCCAACTTTGCGCAAAATCTCATCGATTGCAGATTCATGTTCTCCACTATGGTTTCGAATATCCAATGTTGCTAAATGAAAGCCAAATAATTGCACTTGACGAATTAATTTTTGCAAATCCTTTTGCTGATGAGCTTTCGGCTGATGTAGTGCAAAGCTTTCTTGAATTATGTATAAATCTTCTAACAATTCTTCTGCTTTAACATAGCCTTTTTCAGATTTCCCATATTCTTTTAATCTTTCTAAAATAATTGAAAACTTTCTGCGGTATACTTCTTTTTCTACTGGCCATTTCTTTTCAGGAGTCAAATATAGCTGTTCTTCTTCCATAATCGTTTGAATTAGCTTCGAGCTAACTTTCACTCGATTAGTGGAATGACTAAATTTCTTCATTAATTCATCGACTGCACCGATGTATTTTTGAATTACTAATTCATTTTGCTTATGAAGTGTTTGCCATGTAACATCTGGAGTTACATTCGGATTACCATCTCTGTCTCCACCGATCCAAGAACCGAACCATAGAAAATTAGGTACTTTCCATTCAAAGTTAGGATAGTTTTCTTGAAGTGCATCTTGAACTTCTTGATGGATTTCCGGAAGAACATCAAACAAAGTTTGTTCAAAATAATACAGCCCATTTCTTACTTCATCCATTACAGTAGGACGTTCTTGACGAAGCTCATCCGTTTGCCACATGATGGTAATTTCCTCAAATAAATCATCATTGAAATGTTGTCGTTCTTTCTTTGTCAGCATCGGATTATCAAGTTGTTTTAAGATAGTTGCAATTCTTTTTTGGCTTTCTAGAATCGTACGTTTTGTTGATTCAGTCGGATGTGCAGTAATAATCAATTCTAATGAAAGGGTATTTAGCACCTCTTGAATCGTTTCTTCCGATAAATTCTTTTGTTTAAATGCCATAATTGCACGCTCAATGGAATATGGCTGGACGCCTTTTTCCTGACTTAATTGATATTCTCTTTTGCGACGAATACGGTGGTTTAATTCAGCTACATTCACCAAATGAAAATATTTGGAAAATGCTCGAATAACTTGTCGACGTACAGGCTTTTCTAATTGCTCCATTTCAAGCTTTAATTGATTATATGTATGTTCATTGTTTGTCTCGCGCAGTTCCTTTGCTAACTTACGTATGATCTCAACCTTCTCTAATAATTCTTGACCACCATGGTGGATAAGTACTTCACCAAGAATATTTCCGAGGTGTTTTACATCTTTTCGCAAAGGTAAACTACTCTCATTTCCTTTTATCTTTGTTGTCATTAGATTACCATCCCTTAATCTAAATTTTTAATTAACTACTCTATTATCATTAATCGTATCACTATTCTTTTAAAAATTCATTAACTAAAATCAATTATTAATAGATAGAAAAGATAGATTACAGATAATCCATCTAATAATTATATTATTCATTCGGAAATACACTTAAAATGGATTTATATTCCAATCGCTGGCGCGTGTAATAAGAAAAAATTGGTAAAATTTAATTTTGGGCTCCAAATCTATATTACATAATTTATATAACCTAAATAATTTAATGTGTAAACCCATTTTCAAAAAATAACTGAAAATTGACGGATTTTTTTTGGTACATGTTCCATTTAGAAGCAAATTATATCACATTTATAACAGGATGAAAACAAGCACTAGCGTTATGTGTTTTATTATAAAAAAAGAGGAAGTGTTTCCACTTCCTCTTTTTTTAATGATGATGATGTTCTTTCGCTGGGTTATAAATTGTAAAACCTGGTTGCGGAACATGAAAATATTGAATCCATACGCCATCCAAGAAATCAGCATCTCTTGTATCTAATAAGATCGGAATGTCTTTATCAGACTGAACAACTTCATCATGCTCGGTCTTTTGGTCCAATTTCAAATCATAATGTGCATGATTTCCATGATTCTCTGTTATGTATACACGAATCATTTCGCCTTCTTCCGCCTTTTCTAGCATTTGATTGAGTACTTTTACTGCGTGTCTGTTTATTTTGACTTTCATCTAAATATTCCTCCTAAAGCAAAACCTTGCCTTCTTCTAAATACTATTCCATTGTAATCTCCCAAAGAGATGTTTGCAAATATTCAAGCCTTTTTCAGCAATTTTCCTAAATGGTTCTTATTTGCATAGGAATCGTTAGAATGTCTTAGGTGCACTTAAAAAAAGCAAATAAAAAAGCAACCCATTAACAAACCTGGATCGCTAATAAAATGATACTAATTAAATCATTGCACGGTCTTTTTGAATGGCCTTTAAATCATTTAATTCTCTTGCAAATACGTCAAATTTCTCTTTATTTAAAACATCTAAAGACTCATTGACTTTATAGTCTAAATAATTCATTCTCAATTCCAGATCTAGTAATGAGGTAATCTTTTTATTTGCGATAAATTCTTCTATTTCATCAACAAACATAAAGAAACTATAATCATTTATCATAACGAGTAGAAGCCAACCAAGGGAATCTACATACTTTTTTTCTTCTGTAACTGTAATAATATCCCCTTTATGTAAATCAAGTATGAATGTATGTTCAGGTCTAGGACAGGTACATTCGATCATATATTGAAATGGAGTTAAAACAATGAAATCATTTTTCACTATATCTTACACCTTCCTAATCTTTTCTTTATATTATTTGTCTTTATTTTAAATGAAAATGATTATCACTGTCAATTATTTTTCTTATAATTATACTGAAAATACAAATATATTTTTCTAAGACCAGCAGCATGACTACACTTTGATTTCCATGGGGCAACCGACAAGCCTTACTCGCCATTCCAGGAAGGAGACAGCCTAAATAAAAAACCTTTCATATCTCCTTTAATTTTCTAATCGCAGGAAATTTATGAAAGGTTTTCTAAATTTCTGATTCTTAAACAGAATGTGTTTCTACAACCGTACTAGTTTCTACACTACCTTTGACTGTATTTCGGTGCGCTATTTTTTCCTTAAAAGTACTCATCATAAAGGAAATAATAAACACAGACACTATACTATATAAGCCTCTAACTATACCTACACTATATAGACCAATCAAAATAACAATTGTATCAAAAATAAAATTTGTCTTCCCCATATTCCAGTTAAATTGCTTTTGAAGAGTAATAGACAAAATCTGTGCTCCTCCTAATGAAGAGCCATTCATAAATAAAATAATCGTTCCTATCCCAATAATGAATCCGCCCATAATCGAACCTAATAAAGGATAAAAAGCTATGGATGGAAGAATAATTGGGAGTAAAGAAGAAAATAAAGTAACTAAGGATACGGCTAATATTGTTGAAAATGTAAACTTCTTTCCCATTTTAAAATAAGCCAGTATATAAAACGGGATGTTTATTAAGGTGAATAAAATGGAAAAAGAAATAGGTAGCAAATAAGATACACTTAATGCCAGACCTGCTGTTCCTCCTGTAACGATGGACGAGCCTTTTAATAAATACAAACCAAATGACGTAAGAAAACATCCGAACATCATAACTGTCATTTTTTTCAAATATAACACTCCTAAAGTAACGTAAAGTAAGTGGAATAGTAATTTGAGGATTCATGGGTGAAATCCTATAAAAATATGTGGTTTTTTTGTGGAATTCTTACATATATAATGATAGAATATATCGAAGCAATTTTACATACCAATCTGAATGTATTTACCCTGTACACCCTCAAATTCGCATAAATAATTATACTAATACATTCAATTTGCAAAAAGGAGCATTTATTGAAATGGATAAAGTTGACATACAATTACTTAAAATTTTACAGGAAGATGCCAGAATTACGGTTAGTGATTTATCCAAAAAATTAGCATTAAGCCGTCCAAGTGTGTCTGAAAGGCTGTTGCGACTGCAAGAAAAAGGAATTATTTTAGAGTTCAGTGCGAGAATATCGCCTGCAAAACTAGGCAGAGAAACCCTCTTATTCATTCAAATTAGCGAGCTTAAAGAAGAACCACATGTGTTTGAGGAATTCATCAAATCAGAAACAGATATTATTGAATGTCATCGGGTGACTGGACCTGTAAGCTATACTATAAAAGCAGCTGTTTCAGGAATAGATGGGATGAGAAACTTAGTTGATCGACTTATCCCGTATGGAGCGATAAATACATCAGTCATTTTAGCATCCCCAGTTCCTTACAGACATATATTGCCAAATGACCAACCAGAAGATTAAGGTGAAAAGTCTGGTAATCATAAGCATATTTAATCGCTTATGATTACCAGACTTTTAATCTTTCTTATTCAAAATGGGCAATAAATCATGAAGATCATGTATCTCATAAGTAGGCTGAATTTCCTTTTTTTCTACATGCTCCCGATTTATCCAGACTGATTTAATTCCCGTTTTATTCGCACCTTTAATATCTGTCATCAAATTATCTCCCACCATTAAACATTCCGACTTATCTACACCAAGTAGTGAAACAGCATGTTCAAAGATGGACGGGTCAGGCTTTCCTTTTCCAAAATCCCCAGAAATGACAATATGATCAAAATAAGGAGAAATTTCAGGCGTAATGGATAGCTTTGTATTTTGCAAATGAGGGGAACCATTTGTCAATAATAATAAGGAGTAATTTCCTTTTAATTGATCTAAAATAGAAAAGGTTTCCTCATAAACATGTGGCGATTGCTTTCTGTATTCTGGAAAAGCTTCTGCTAATTTCACTCCAAATTTCGGATCATCAATTCCTAATGCTAGCAAACCTTTTGTCCATGCCTCTTTTCGATAAATCGGAATAATCTCTCTCATTTTTGGAAATGAAGCATGCTCTTCAAGAAATTCTCCCCACAGTCCTTCGAATGGATTAATGCCAATCATTTTCGTAAAAGCATAGGTATCATATCCTTCATATAGAGCTCTTGCCTCTTTGCGAACCGCTTCTTCTAAATGTTCGGCAGAAATATTAAATTTTTCTTCTGCAAGCTTGCATGTCTTTAAAAAAGCGTCTTGCACACTTTTTTTATCCCATAACAACGTGTCATCTAAATCAAATAGAATTGCTTTAATTGTCATTCTCCACGTTCTCCTTTTTTATGTAAGCGATGATTTATTGAAAAATTACTTTTTCAAATAGAATAAAAGAAAAAGTTACCTTCTTTAATAGATTACAAACGTTTTACAATTACGTAAACCCTATATTTAAATAAAAAGGATTCTGCAATCTTTATGCAAAATCCTTTTAACAGTACCTATCCAGTACATTAATATTCTAAAATATCATTTGCGTTTTTTTATAAAAACGACTTTTAAATAATTACTCTCTTTTACATCTTTTATATTGGCAAAATCATTTGGTAAGCCAAATTGCTCTAAAATTTGATATCTGTCTTTTTGATGGGAAAAGGCTGCATCGATAAAGCTTTTGAATTTTTTCATATCAATAGTAGCACAATTAGTGGAAGCGACAATGATTCCATCATTATTAGTAATCGCAATTGCTTCCTTAAGTAAATTTGTATAGTCTTTTGCTGCTCGAAAAGTATGTTTTTTGGAACGAGCAAAGCTTGGTGGATCCAGAATGACCATGTCAAAGGAAAACTGTTTCTTTACTGCATACTTAAAATAATGAAAAACATCTTCTACTATAATGTTTTGACTCGTTAAATCTATTTCATTTAGTAAGAAGTTATCTGCTGTTTTTTGTTTGGAGCGATTCGCTAAATCAACACTTGTTGTTGATTTACTGCCACCAACTGCTGCGGCCACGGAAAATGCACCAGTATAAGAGAAGGTATTTAGAACGTTTTTACCATGCGCATATTTTTCGCGAATTTTTCTACGCACATCTCGTTGGTCTAAAAAGATCCCTGTCATAGCTCCTTCGTTTAAGTTTACCGCATATTTAACACCATTCTCTAATACAGTAATGGGAAACTCCCCTCTTTTGCCGCTCACAAAATCATCATCTTCTAAATAAGTTCCTTTTTGATCAAATCTTTTTTTCTCGTATATCCCGTCCACATCTAATAATTGTTGTAACGATTCTACAATCCAGCTTTTGTATTTATAAATTCCAATACTGTACCATTGTATTAAAAGATATTTGTTATAAGAATCCACAGTGAATCCACCAATTCCATCCCCTTCTCCATTAAAAATACGAAAAGCTGTTGTATTTGTATCTTTAAAATAGGAAACTCTTCTATCAATCGCTTTCTTCAATTTCCTTTTAAAAAATGAAGCATCAATAGGAATGTTTTGCTCTCTCGATAAAATCCAGCCGATTCCTTTATTTTGAATGGCATAATATCCTCTGCCAATAAACTTATTCCTTTTTGTTACGACATCGATTATTTGCCCTTCTTCTAGACTGTTGGTAGATGCAATAGCGTCTTTATATAATAAGGGATTACCATTTAGGAGGTTTTTTTCATACGGAGTTTCAATTTGTACTGTTACAATATCCATTTTGTCACCTTTTACTTTCAGAGCTGATATTTTATTTCTTTTTCTATTATACATGAAATGATGATAGACGCTAGTGCTAGAGGGTATTCACATAGATAGGCATCCTATAATTAGCAGGATGCCTCTGTTTCTTTTATTTTGCGGTAATGATTTCATCTACAATCCCATAACTTTTTGCTTCTTCTGCACTCATAAAGTAATCTCTTTCTGTGTCATGTGCTATTTTTTCAATAGACTGACCTGTTTTATCTGCAATAATCTGATTTATATGACTTTTAAGCTTCACTATTCTTCTGGCAGAAATTTCTATTTCTGTTGCTTGCCCCTTTGTACCACCTAATGGCTGATGAATCATAATTTCACTATTCGGCAAGGCATATCTTTTTCCTTTCGCGCCAGCAAGGAGCAATAACGCACCAAAGGAGGCTGCCATTCCTGTACAAATCGTACGAACATCTGGTTTGATATAGTGCATCGTGTCAAATATAGCAAAGCCAGCTGAAGTTGATCCTCCTGGACTATTTATATATAAGGAAATATCTTTATCTGGATCCTCGGCCGCGAGAAATAACAATTGTGCGACAATATTATTGGCGACAGCATCATTGATTTCATCGCCTAGCATGATAATTCTGTCCTTCAATAATCTTGAATAGATGTCATAGGATCTTTCTCCACCTGATGATTGTTCAATTACATATGGAATCGTGCTCATTTTTTTCGCTCCCATTTTAATAAAGTGTTTAAGCTGCCATAAGCATGGAATGATGTGACGGATATTTTTTCACTTGTTTCGCTAATACGCTTTCCTTATAGATGAAGTTAAACAATATAGCTGGATCTTCCTTTTTTAAAACTTCATAATAGAGGTAACTAAGTGCATCTCTATTTTCTTCTAGATGAAGTTTTCCAGAAGAGCCATCTTTTTTTAATTGAGTTCTTGCCCGAAATAAAACTGATTTAGCTGCAGTCTCACTCATATTTAGTTGCTCGCCAACCTCTTTCAAACGAAATTGAAATCCTTCCACAAGCATATATACGATACCTTGTTTTAATGTCAGCTTTTCAGCAAGATATTCAGCAAGTATCATGGAAGTTAAACTATTTTTTTCTATTCCTATTTCTTTTGCTTGGATGCCAATTAGGTCTTTCTTTTTTCTTTGCTTATCGATTCGCTTATTTCTGGCTATTTTTTTTAGTAATGCCGGTGTAATATCTTGCTCTTTATAATTTTCTATCGCTTTTAAAAGAGAATCTTGGATTAAATCTTCCCGTTCCCATTTGTCCATCGAAAGATATTGACAATAAAGGTCGAGTTTTCGATACAGTTCGTTTATATCTGGTAGTTCCCCTCTCATCCTTTCATCCCTCCTTTGGCTGTTTATATATTAAACGTTTGAAAAAGCAAAAAAGATACGGGGATAATACATTTATTTCTTTTCATTTTTGCTTTCTTCTAATCGATACTTTTTTCCATTCTCATTTTCTGCCGTTTCATCATCTAGGTTCATTGATGCAAGCAACTTTCTTGCTCGGTCTTCCATCATGTTATAGCTTTGCCACTTTACATCTCTTTTTTCAAGAAGTTCTTTTTTTGCGAGTAATACATGTTTTATGCTATTCATTTCTCGATTTCTTTCGTAATAATTCATTAGAACAGGAACTGTAGAAAGGGATAGTGATTCAATATATTGTAAATCGATTAAATTTGTCTCTTCAAATCGCTCTAAATTTTTACTAACGATAAATCGATCCACATCAATTACATTAAGCCCACAGTAATATAACAATGCAAGCAGCAAAAAAATGCGCATAAGCTGAATTTTTTCTATCCAAATCTTAATCATCGTAAAAGCAAATAACACTGCTAATAGGAAAATAAAGGAATGGGAAAACAATCGTAAATATGTGTAGCCGTAAGCCTGTTCATATAAGCTTAATCGCAAATGTGCAGATAAAAGAATTATAAAACTGAAAATAATTAGTAAGGATAAACTAGTTTTTATTAAGATGGTTCTACTTTTACTAAATCTATTGACTAATAAGGTGATTGAGATATTAATAATCGTTACAATAATCAACTCAAAAAATCCTCTTTTTGCATAAGTTGCATAGGTAAAACCATTCATTAATACATCATTAAAAAAATATTGAAACTCAAATATTGTATAAAACAAATACAATCCATTTATAGAAATTAAAATTGTTAATAAGGTCGCTTGTTCCCAACTCCTATTTATTTCCTTTTTATCTTTCAAAATTATAACTGACTTCTTGCTAATTGTTTTTATCCATAGTACTAAAAAAACAAATACTAAGAGGATACGGAGGAAAATACTTATTTTATCTATATTAAACGATACAAGATGTGTAATCATTTTTTCAATCAAAATGCTAAAATACTGGTCTGATGAACTTAAGAGAAAAATTAAGACAAATAATATTGGTAATACGATAACAATTCCTAATAATATTCTTTTTGCTATAGCATAATTCCTTTCATTCTCATATTCCTTTATCCTTTTTCGCACAAGTATTGAAAGATACCTACTAAATTTAAATAAGGAGGAAAATTTCTTTTGCATGTACCAAAGGAATTCAACATTGCTCCAACTAAGAAAAGATGGACTTGTGATTAGAATTGTATGTACACCTATTAACAGAAAGATGACCAACAGATTAACAGCATAAAAAGGTGGATTTGCAACGAAAACGAAAGACAAAGTTAAAGTCCAAATACATATAAAAATATAAATTCCAACGATTCGATGTGTATGAGTCTCCTTTTTCGTCATGTAAAAATAAAAAACATAATAAGCGACAACAAAAAAGCTAAGAGAAATACCAATTTTCTCTGTAAATAATGTCACTTCTGCAAAAATGGCAAGCAATAAACATCCGATAAAATAAAAACTATTTTTCTTATTCATTTCCATCTTCTCCTTTACATAGAAATTCTATATAGTTATTTAAAAAAATAACACCATTATACAAAGTAATTCTAGGTAGAATAAAGAAGAACAACTTAAATAGACTTCGTTGTTCCAAAGCGAAATGCGAGAAAACATATTGGGTACAAAATAATCGTAAATGCGATACAAATCAAGATAAATTCAGGTGTAAGTAATGGATCAAAAAAGGTTATGGGAATAATGTTGAAAACAACTGAGCACATTAACATAATATTCGGAATTAACGAGATACAAAACGTTTTCATTAATAATTTTTTACCACCAAGTCCAAATTCCTTCCCGACTTCATACCCTAGTAAGAGCCAAAAAAATAAATAGAGCACAATAAGAAAGAATGGAATACTAGTAAGAAATAACCATAATCTACTAATGATTGGATTCGAAATGTGATGGTAAATAATCGTTAAACCAATCCCACCTGTAAAGAATATTAAATTTGCCAAAAAGAAATTCCATTGCGTATTCTTTGCTGTCATGGTTAGTTCTTCTTGATATAATGCAGCAATTTCTTGAGGTGTGCCTAACTTTTCTACCGCGATAAGGATTGCTTCTTTTACTGTGCACTGCTCGCTTAATAGAATATCTTCTAGCAAATCAGTGAGATGATGCTCATATTCCATGCATATCTCCTCTGATTGATTATGGTTCTTTAATAACTCTCGAAGTTGTTTCATAAAGGAATCTTTTGAATAAATCATAGCCCTTTTCTTCCGATCACTTTATCTATGGTTTGCACAAAATTTTTCCATTCAGTGGTCTTTTGCTCCAAGATTTGAAGACCTGTCTCTGTTATTCGATAATATTTTCTCGCTGGCCCTTTTTCTGATTCTTTCCAAAATGATTCTACATATTCTTGTTTCTCCAATTTATGTAGGGCAGGATATAAGGTCCCTTCTTTTACCTGTAAAGAGTAGTCGCTTCTCCTCTCCATCTCTTTAACAAGTTCATATCCATACATTTCTTTTTCTGCTAAAAGCTGGAGCAGGATTAAGGAGGTACTCCCTTTTACCAATTCTCTGTTAAACATTTTTTCACCTACCTAGAATTAAAATGTACTATAGGTAGTATTTTAGCGTCCAAACCTATATAATGCAATATTTTGCTACAATTCCTTGTATGAGTAAAATGTTTGTGGGAGAATAAATATCCTTTTTGTCTAGTTGGGGGACTCGTCCCCCAACTAGACAAAAAGGCCACCAAGCGAGAGCGCGGTAGCTGGAAAAA